>NZ_DCEA01000017.1:27105-45922 GCF_002316705.1 Syntrophomonas sp. UBA1041 | reverse complement strand
TAAACCCGCCTGCCGCTGCCGCACGGGTGCCGGAGGCCAGGTCTTCTTTATATTCGAAACCGGGTTCGCGCAGATGGACATGAATATCTATAAATCCGGGGCACACTATTTTTCCGGCTGCATCCAGGGTTTCTGCATCCTTAGACTTGAGGCTCTTGCCCACCCTGGTTATTTTGCCGTCTTCCACCAGAATGTCCAATAGCTCGTCCCGCTTATTTTCGGGATCTATCACCCGCCCGCCTTTAACCAGCAATTTCATCTTTGGAACCCCCCATCATCAGGAATAGAATGGCCATTCTCACTGCCACTCCGTTTGTCACCTGTTCGTTGATCAAAGCCTGCGTGCTGTCGGCCAGGGCGCTGGAAATTTCCACCCCCCGGTTCATGGGACCGGGGTGCAGGATCAGGGCATCCTCCTGGGCGCCTTTGAGGCGCTGCGGATTGACCATGTAGAGGTCGGCATATTCATCCAGGGAGGGAAACAATGCGGCCTGCTGCCGTTCCCGCTGTATGCGCAGGATGTTGACCACATCAGCTCCTTTAACCGCTTCTTCCAGGCTATAATAGCTTTTTACCCCCAGCTTCTCCACTTCTGGAGGAATTAGTGTGGAAGGCCCCACAACTCGAATCTCGCAGCCGTACCGGGTTAGTCCGTAGATATTGGAGCGGGCCACCCGGCTGTGGAGTATATCTCCCACGATAGCGACCTTCAGATTTTCCAGGGTGCCTTTGTGCTCTTTGATGGTGAACATATCCAGCAAGGCCTGGGTAGGGTGTTCGTTCTGTCCGTCGCCGGCATTGACGACTCGCATATTAGTGTTGCGGGCTGCGTAATGGGGAGCCCCGCTCATGCTGTGGCGCATTACCATAAGATCGAAGCCCATCACCTCAATGGTCTTGATGGTATCGCGCAGGCTCTCTCCCTTCTGCACGCTGCTGGTACTCACTGCCAGATTGACGGTATCCGCGCTCAGGTATTTGCCCGCAATCTCAAATGAGGTGCGGGTGCGGGTGCTGTTCTCATAAAAAATGGTCACCATGGCTTTCCCTCTAAGGGTGGGAACCTTTTTGATATCGCGTTTGATTACGTCCTTCATGGGCACCGCAGTATTCAGAATCTGATCAATTTCAGCCCTGCTCAGATCCTTGATGCCCAGCAAGTCTTTCCTCCGGTCCAGTTTCACCTTAACGCCTCCTTATTACCTAGCCTTACCTATCAACTAGCGCACAACTCCCCGGCCGGTTTGAGTTTTTTCCTTAAGCTACGCCAGAGTATTCAGCCGCTTATAGCGAATGAGTCCTTCAGATGTCAAGCCGGCCGCCCGACTGCCTTAGAAGACCTCTCTCCGTTTGGCGGGTCGTCTTTGTTTTCCCTGTTAATCCTTGGCCTCCTTATATGCAGGCACAAAAAAACCTTCCTTGTGATGCTGCAAGGAAGGTTCCGCTTCGGCTGAGGCTTTCTCCCTTGCTGGCCTCTCGGGACCAATTTAAAGGGATGTTATTTATGTTTCCGCTACCGGTTCTTGTATTACCACTTTATCTGTTCCATCGATCTCCGCCACCAGAACCGATACAATTTCTTGAGCGGAGGTGGGAACATTTTTTCCTATGTAATCCGCTTTGATGGGCAGCTCCCGGTGGCCTCTGTCCACCAAAACCGCCAGTTGAATGCGCCGCGGCCGGCCCAGGTCTATCAAGGCATCCATGGCCGCCCTCACGGTTCGCCCGGTGTATAGGACATCGTCTACCAGGATAATCACCTTGCCGTTGATGTCAAAGTCAACCTCGGTGCGATGCACCATGGGCTGGGTGGAAAGGGTAGTCAGGTCGTCCCGGTACAGGGTGATATCTAAAATGCCCACCGGCACCTTGACGCTCTCTATCTCTCCGATGCGTTCGGCCAGTCGCTGTGCCAGCGGTCCCCCGCGGCGGCGGATGCCTACCACCACCAGGTCTTCAACTCCCTTGTTCTTCTCTACGACCTCATGGGCGATACGAGTCAGGGCCCTTTTCATCCCAACCTGGTCCATAATCACGTTTTTATCCCGCAGGTTCAAGCCTTATCCCTCCTGATCCTCCGCCAAATAAAAAGCCTGCCACGGTCCGCAAGACTCAAGGCAGGCATACCTAACGCGTTTAATCCTTGCTAGCCTCACGGGGCCAACTTAAAGGCTCTTAAGCAATTGTAATCAAACCCGGGTAGTGTGTCAAATCTTTTCCTCGTCTCTTGAGGGGCTCACAGCAGTCCTCCCAGGACATGGTAGAAGTCGGCCAGGATCTCGTCCCAGCTGCGGGAACGAGCGTGCTCCAGGGCTCCTCGGGCCAGGGTCCGGCGCATCTCTGCCCGGGTCATGAGGAGTTCGATCTGCCCGGCCATATCAAAGGCATCACCGGGTTTGAAGGCCAGACCGTTTTGGCCCGGCAGCAGATTGTCCTCCACCCCGCCGGCCAAGGCGGCCACCACCGGCAGTCCGGAAGCCATGGCTTCAAGTACGACATTGCCGAAAGTTTCGGTCACCGAAGGGAAAACAAATATATCCGCCGAAGCGTAGAGATCGTAAAGCTCCTGTCCGCGCTGGTAACCAAGAAACAATATATTTTCAATATTAAGTTCTTCCAGCTTGTGGCGCGAGGGGCCGTCCCCCACCATCAGCAGTTTATACTCCAGACCGCGCCGGTTGAGCAGGCCGGCGGCCTCCATTAAGACCTCCAGATCCTTTTCCGGAGCAATGCGCCCTACATAGAGGAGTATGATCCCCTCAGACCCGGAAACATAACGTGAGCGCAGTTCCTCGCTGCGATAAAGCGGGTTAAAAAGCTCACTGTCGATGCCATGCGGGCAATGCCTCAAGTTCGGAATACCGTGCTCCTCCAGCAGGCGCAGGGTGCTTACCGATGGACTGAAATTCACCAGACAGCGGTTGTGAAACCAGCGCAGGTAACGCCAGCCTGGTCTTTCCAGGAAAGGCATCCCGTAATAACGCAAATACTGCACAAAGTTGGTGTGATAGGTAGAGGTCAAAGGCAGATCATGGCGCAGGGCGTATTTCATCCCCTGCCAGCCCAGTGAAAATTCAGTGGCCAGATGCACCATATCGGGCCTGAACTCATTCAGTATCTTTTCTATCTTATGATAGCCGGGCATGGTTATGAGCAGTTCCGGATAAAGCGGGAACTTGGCGCCTCCAAAAGTAAAAACCCCGGGTTCTGCTGCATCCCCAGGAACAAAATACAGGTATTCTATGTCATTTTGCTTCATGTAATCTTTCATTTTACCCAGGATTACGCTAACCCCGTTTACCTGGGGGAAATAAGTATCTGAAAAAACCGCTATACGCATGACAATTATAGGCCCTTTACATTTAATATTATTTGCGGTTATAAGACCATATAGAACGATGCCAGAGCTATTCCCACCCCGGCCAAA
The DNA here is from genome assembly GCF_002316705.1 of Syntrophomonas sp. UBA1041. NCBI lineage: Bacteria > Bacillati > Bacillota > Clostridia > Eubacteriales > Syntrophomonadaceae > Syntrophomonas > Syntrophomonas sp. UBA1041. Next base: position 42,495 of record NZ_DCEA01000017.1, on the reverse strand, counting down.
ACATCACTGGGATAATGCGCTCCCAGATAAACCCGGGAAACTCCTACCAGAGCGGACATTCCCAATACCAGCGGGGCCATATCCGGCACTACATAAGACACCGGCAAAGCCAGCGCAAAGGCCGCACAGGTATGTCCCGAAGGAAAGGAACGTTTGGAAGTCGGCGGCTTATTGGCGATGATATCTTCCAACACCTTGAAGGGCCGCTCCCTGTAAACCATGAATTTAATGGTATGCACCAGTATCTGGCTAATGATCAGCACCATGGCCATATCCTGGCCCAGGTCGATCAAGTAGGGGTGATCTGACAGCAGCAGAATCAAAGGCACTGCCACAATTGCCGGCAAAGAGCCCAGGTTGGTGAGAATCTGCATAATGATGTCCAGGACCCGGCATTTATAGTGCTGATTGATAAAATAGAGCAGTTTCAACTCCCGCCCCCGGAAATAGCCGATAATAGAATTCAATGGTATTCTCCTTCCCCAACCCCGATGCCATGTCCTAAGATTTTAACTAAGATAGGGTTTTTCATTATATGAAACACCCCGCCAAAATATCCCCATATCAAGAGCATCACTTATTATATTACCTAATTCGACTTCGCTTGTAACTGTTTTTTTGGATGCCGGGGGTGACAAATGGGGCCGGTTCTTTTTGGTCATCCATTTGTCACCGTCACGCAGCGTTATCCCCGCAGGGCTGACAGGAATTGTACAAATTCAGCGGGCGGGTCGGAGGTGAATTCCAGGTATTCACCGCTCTCGGGATGATGGAAGCCTAAAAGACAGGCATGCAGCAGCTGGGAATTGACCCCCGGAGGTGCTTTACGGGAAGTATAGAGGGGATCTCCCACCACGGGATGCTTTATATACTGCATATGCACTCGGATCTGATGGGTGCGCCCGGTTAGCAGCTTTACCTTTAACAGGGTATAATCTTTAAACCGCTCTAAAACCTGGTACTGGCTGATGGCGGGACGTCCATCGGCTGTCACCGCCATTTTTTTGCGGTCAGTTTTGCTTCTGCCGATGGGCGCGTCGATAGTTCCCAGGTTCTCCTTTATGACCCCATAAACTAAAGCCAGGTATTGGCGTTCAATGGTGTGCGCCTTTATCTGCTCCGCCAGGGCACGGTGCGCCGCATCATTTTTAGCCGCCACCATCACCCCCGAGGTATCTTTATCCAGGCGATGGACTATGCCCGGCCGCAACTCGCCGTTGATACCGGAGAGGTCTTTGACATGATAAAGCAGGGCATTCACCAGGGTATGCTCCCAGTTGCCGTGCGCGGGATGCACTACCAAGCCTTTAGGTTTGTTGAATACTACCACATTACTGTCCTGATAGACAATCTCCAAGGGGATGTCTTCAGCCTGCAAATCGACTGCGGCCGGCGGCGGCACTTCCACCGCCACTACTTCTCCGGACTTGATTTTGTAGCTGGCCTTGCGAACCTCTCCATCCACCCAGACCCGGCCATCCCCGATCAATTTCTGCGCCTGTGAGCGCGATAAACACTCCATACGCTCCGCCACAAAAGCGTCCAGGCGTTCACCCTCAAGATCCTCATCCACCCGCCAAGTGGTTTTATCGTTCATTGCTTTGACCATCCTTATCCCACCAGATAAAATAGGCCACCAGCAGAATGCCGCCCATTACGATGGCTATATCAGCCACATTGAATACCGGCCAGAACCGGAAGTCGATGAAATCGACGACATGGCCCTGCCGGTATCGGTCCAGAAGATTCCCGGCGGCTCCCCCGGCCATCATTCCGGTAATAAGCTGCAGGAGGGGCTGCGGTTTGGCAAAAAGATTATATGCCATTAACGCCACCACCACAACAACTGCGGCCGCCATAAAGTAAATGGTCTGCCCCTGCATGATACTGAATGCGGCCCCGCGATTGAACACATGGGTAAACCACATCACTCCGGGCCAGACCTCCACACTCTGTCCGGGCGCGATTTTAACCGCCACCATCCATTTACTCCACTGATCTAACAGCAGGACAGCTGCCATACATAACCAGAATCGCACTTTAATCCTCCATAGTCCTGTAAATTGCGTATCTATCATTTTACGCCACCCCGCCGGGCAAAACAACCCGCCCGCCTTTTAAACTGCGGGTATTCCGGAAGGCTAGAGTCGGCCCGGCCTGGGTTATACTAAATTGCAGGGAGGTGCAAACCATGTACGCAATCTATTTCTACCGGGTTTATGAAACCGGATGCGAAGAAATCGATCTTAATCAAGTAGAGCGATCCTGGGGCGGGGAACACGGTCTGGCCAGGCACCGATTGATCCGTATCAATCCCAAATCGATTCATATGGAGGTCCCCCCTCTGGTCTTGAAGTTAGGGGCGCAGGAAATGCTATGGAGCGGCGGAAAACTGAGCCTTGAATGTCAGGCCAGGATTTATGATATCGGAGCGGTCAGCTTGTGTTTAAAATATCAGAATGATGACTCCCTGCCCCATATCGAAAATGTCGCCCTGGACTTCGCGGCTCAGAAAAGCCTGGAAGATGTTTTTGGCAACTGCCTGACACAACTGCAAAGCCTGTTAAAGGCGGTTCTACCCTGTGTAAGCATTGAGGCCGCTTTTTATGAAGACTACACTATCTATCATATTGAAAGTCCTGAACAAATAAGTGATGCAGCAGCTTTATTGATGGGCGAGCAGGCTGATTTCAGTTCACAGCTCCGGGATCAGATTATGAAAAACCGCCTCAGCTATAGCCAGGACGACTTCGTCATCGTTACCTGGGATACCGCCTTGATCTGTGACCGCGAGGACCCGGCTGATTTGCGCGATTTGATAGAATTCGCCAATGTGCAGCTCCTGGAACTGAGATATTACGGAGATATTCTAACCCGGCATATGGATCGCATGTACGATGACATCCAAAAGGTGGACAAAGACTCCAGTTTTAAACGCAGCCGTCAGTATCGGCGCATTATGAGCCGCTTGATGGAATTCATCGCTGAAATCAGTGAAGTCGCCGAGAGAATAGACAACTTTATCAAGATTACCGAAGACATCTATTATGCCCGGGTCTATCAGATGACTTTAAAGGTTCTGCGCGCCGAGCAGTGGAGTGAGAGTGTCAACCGCAGACTGCAGGTGATACAGCAGAATTATGCCTTGCTTAGTAATGAGGTCAATGTTCAGCACTCCAATTTCCTGGAGTGGATCATCATCATCCTCATCGCCCTGGAGTTCAGCTTTACCATTATAGAAACCCTGTGGTAAACGTAAGACCCAAGGGAAGCTGCTATTAAACAGGCGCCCCTTGGGTCAAACGTCCCTCTTCTCCTCTTCTTATGCTATATTAAGCGGATCATGCCCCCGCTGAACTGGTCTTCGTGAGGAATAGTCTGAATTTCAGCGCTGGCCGTTAGCTTGCTGCCATCCTTGCCGATCCACTCCATAGATTCCACCCCGGCCTGGTTAGCCAGCAATTTAGCCTGCTCATCGTCGCCTAATACTATTGCCAGGGCTTTACCTACCAGCTGGGCGGGTTTTTCATAACCCAGCCATTCAGCCATGGCCCCGGTCACGGCGTCTATATTCCCTTTGCTGTCATAAGTCAATACCTTTGCCCCAAGGCTGTTTAAGGCCGCGATCAATTGCTTGCCCTGGGCTTCGGATTGGCGCAGCCAGTTTTTGTGATTCTGCAGTATAATATAACGTTCGGTTACATCGCGCAGGCATTCTATGGCTCCCAAGAGCTTGCCGCCCTCGTTGTACCAGGGCATCGCCCGGCCCCATAGATTCCGCCCCTGACCCCGCAGTTTAGGGGTTTTGAACTCGCTGATAACGGTATAATCATCAACTTCAATGACCTTGTAATACTGCTTGACCTCCTCCGGCCTTAGAACCAGGTCTACCATAATAGGACGCCTGCTTTCGTAGAAGGCCAAGGCGTACTCAAAATCGCCCTTACCCAGCATATCGTTGGCTTTGATGCCGGTGAGGCGCTCCATGGCTTTGTTCCAGACCACCACTTTGCCCTCCATATCGATGGCCATAGTGGCATCAGGAAGGCAATCCGCCAGGCCTTTTAAGTCCTGTTCGGACGTAATCAGGCGGCTCATCTCTTCCTTAATGCGCGTTATGCTGCGGGCAATCCCCTGCACCGCAACAATTTTGCCATTGGCATAAAGCGGCCAGATGCTCACGTCCAGATAAGTCTGGGTATCCCACTTGGTTATAATCTTTATTTCATAGCTGATATGACGGCCCGGAGCCAGGCGCTGGTATTGAAAACCGCGCAGCAAATCCAGGCTTTCATTATCTGCCAGTTCCTGAATATTCATACGCACCAGTTCGGCTACCGAATAACCGGTAATGCGCTCCGCCGCGGGGTTGACCGATATCAAGTTGCCGCCCAAATCGTGCACAAAGATCATGTCACTGGCATTATGGAAGAAATCCTCATAGGTATCCCGGGAATGGCGCAGCTTCTCTCCCGCCAGTTTGACCGGATTGATATCACGTACGGCTGCCATCAGGCGGGTACGATCTTCAAAAACCACGCGCTTGGACTTGACCTCGATCCAGAACACCCGGCCATTGCGGTCGCGCATCCTCCACTCCATGGATTGTGCGCGGGAGTCTGAAGACATACGCAGCCAGCGTTTAAACTCTTCACCGCTGTAGGGCGGCTCTTCCGGACACAGATTCCCGATATTGAGCCGCACCAATTCCTCGCGGCTATAGCCAAACATCTCACAGGCGGAACGGTTCATGTGTAAAATGTCGGTAGTGTAGGTATCCAAGAGAAAGATTGAATCCCAGGCTTCGTCAAATACCTCATGATATTTGCTGCCTAATTCCTGGGCTACAGCCTCAAAGCGCCGGGCGGCGCTCACATCGTCAAATATAGACACCAGCCCGTCCGGGGTGGTATAGATGCGCTCGATGAAAAAACGATGGCTGACCTTGCTTTCCACCGTTCCCATCTGGCCGGTTTCCAATACCTGCATATAAGCGTCCTGGGTATTGCTGCCAACCAATTCCGGAAGGACTTCCGGCCATTTATGCCCAATGATATCATCGACCGCCTGACCTGCTAAACGAGCATAGGCGGGATTACAATAAACTATCTGCAGGTCTTTGTTGATAGCTACCAGTGGAGATTCGATGCAGTCCAGGAAGTTTCTGTATCGCACCATGTGTTTCAGCTCCTCTTCCAACCAAATCAATCAAAGCTATCTATACAGATTTACTTTCAAAATGTAATACGTTTAATGAGATTATATATAATATAACATCCTTTTCGACTGTTTCAAGAAATAATCCTGCTGCCCAGACAATTTTTAATTTTGCCCGGTATTATCACGATAACGGCTTCAAAAGCCTCCGGGCCTTATCCTGATTTAAAATCAGGCAGGCCCGGAGATTGAATATTCATCAGCGATATTGTTGCAAGAGTTTGCTGTTAAAATACGGGCCCAGAATCTCCTGCCACTGTTTGTCGTTAACTGCTTGCGCATGGGTATAGAGCATGCTCAGATGTTCAGTCTCGGCCGGGAGGTAATGATACCAGAGCTGGCTGCGCTGATACTGCAACAGGTTTTCCTCGCTGTTTTCGGGCAGAACGTACAGCTCATAGTTCTTTGTATCTTTATAAAAGGTGTCTTTGAATTGTACCGTGAAAGAGAAGTTGCCGTATTCCATGGGGATGCCCTTGATGACCCCGTCCGCCAATTCCAATCCGGCCGGCAGACGTCCGGAGGAGATCTTCCAATCACGGACTCCATAGCCCCCATAAGCTAACAGGTCCACCCGGTAAGGGGTTCCTTTCAGCCCGTCTGGAAGCGATTCCACGAATAAACCGGGCGGGACGTTGCTCCCCACCTTGAACTTCACAATATATGCCGGTGGTTCAAGGTTGCTTTTGCTGCCGGCAGAAATTACAGCCTCGCCATCGCCCACCTGCCACAACGGATTCAAGCTGCCGCCGGCTGCCGGTTGGCCTTGCTGATCGCTGAAAGAAAAGAGCTGTGTATTGCTGGAACGCCATTGCACATAATCATTGACATTCAAGCCGGTGTTCTCCCCAAAGAATCTCAATTCGTAGGCGGCCTTCTCCCCTCGCGCCAGGTGGCGCTGGCCTCCGGCGAGCTCGGTATGCTGGCGCAAAAGGGCGCGGGTATGGTTCAAGCTGCCCTGGCCATCGGCATCGATCACCCGGGATAAACTATTTTGTATGGAAAGAAGGGTGTCGAAACTCCAGCCCATACCATCCAGGGCTTGGGTAAACCACAGGTAGGGCTCTTCTTTGCATACCTCCTGCCAGGCCCTGATGCTGTAAATATCCATCAGCATTCTGGCTTCGGTTTCACTGCTGCCGTAGCCTTTCAGCAGCTCATTGCCATGTGCCGTTAAAATGCGCAGCCGTTCCGTATCAACCCGGTTAATCAGGTTCAGAAATTGCTCGGGCTTGACATCTCTTCCGAACAAATGTTGCATTTGCGGAAATTCCCGCTGCCTCCAGGCAGACAGAGCCCCTTGCAGTTCATCATAACTGCTGGCGTACTGTATTGGCCCCAGGGCCGTGCCTATGGATTTTAACGCGGTGTAGGCCCGTTTGGCCTGAGCCGCCGAAGCGGGGGCCAGTACTTTGGCCATCATGTGGCCGCTATCGGCGTAATCATCGCCCTTAAAGATCCTGAAATTCACGCTGGCGGCAGTATCAAAATAATAAGGAGGCACGCCTACCTGGCCATCAGTCCCGACCAACTCAGGTTTGCTGGTATTCATTATCTTAATGCCGTAGCCCGCGGGGATTTGCGGAAATACAAAGCGCTCGCCATACTGCACCGGTATCTGCTCTTCGGTAATGGAATCTGCTATCAGCCGGGCATTCAGGGCTATAGGAGCATAAATTCCCGGCTTGGTGATTCGCCCCAGAGCATAGCAGTTCCCGTTTTGCTTCACTACAGTTGAGCCCGGGACCATCTCCCAGGCCGGCCAGGGTTGGCGGGTTTGATTGTAATAGGCCAGCACGGCATCTTCACCCTGGCAGGGCATTTTCATCAGCAAGCCACTTTGCCATAATTCGGCCGGTATACCGCTGACATCAAGTCTCAGGACCGGCCCGGCAACGACAATCCCCTGCCTCGCCACCAGGCTGACCGGTGTTGCTGTTGCCGCAGCCCCTGGCGGCACCCCCTGCAGGGAGCTGTTGTAATCAAACTCCACTATACCTCCAACTACGGCACTGGCCGTCCCCGACGCCGCTTCAGCCGCGAGAGCGGTTCCCGGGGCCGCCCAACATAGGAGCAATGCTGTCAGTATGCAGCATATCCATCTTTTCCCGTTCATTCCGTTAACCTCCTTATTATCACATCCGCTACTGAATCCTGGCAATGATCTCCTCAATTGTTATTCCTATGCCCATTGTACCGGTTTTGACCATAGATTGAAACCACCAGGGGCACGGTGTTCTTCAAACGGCTCAATCAGCCATGTATATTAATTTCCGGACAAAAAAAGATGTAAAAAAGAGAAAGAGGGTGCACTCTTTCCCTTTTGATTGACTGGCTTGAGAGACTTGCAGCTACCCGGCCATAATATCGCATACGGCATTTGAAAAGGCTACCGGGTCTTCGATGTTCAACCCCTCGATCAGCAAAGCCTGATTATAAATGACCTCGGTATAGAGTTTTAACCTGTCCTGATCCTCAGTATGCAGCTTCTGCAAAGTTTGAAAAATGGGATGACAGGAATTTATCTCCAGGATTCGTTCTGCCTTGACCTCACGATCTGTTGGCATGCTGTTCAAAATCTTTTCCATCTCCAGCGAGACCATGCCTTCACTGCTCAGACAGACCGGATGGGATTTAAGGCGCTGCGACAGCCTTACAGCTTTAACTTTGCCGCTCAGGGCTTCTTTCATGAAGTCCAGCAAGGGCTGGTATTCCTGGGATTGTTCCTGAGCGGACTGATCGTCGCCCTCATCTTCCAGCCCCAGATCCCCGCTGGAGACTGATTTAAACTCTTTGTCCTCATAAACACGCAAAATCTTGAGCGCAAATTCATCAATTTCATCGGTGAGGTAGAGTATTTCCAGGTCTTTGTCTTTGAGCAGTTCAGTTTGGGGCAGGCGGTCGATGCGATCCACGTTTTCCCCGCTGGCATAGTAAATATACTTCTGTTCAGGCTGCATACGCTCAAAGTATTCAGACATGGTGACCAGCTTCTTCTCTTTAGAAGAATGGAACATCAACAGGGGCAGGAGCATTTCCCGATTAAGTCCGAATTCTCTGTAAATGCCCCACTTCAGTTGCAGCCCGAAATTCTCGTAAAACTTTTCGTAGGTTTCGCGCTGGTTGTTCAGCATGTCCAGCAATTCATTTTTTATCTTTTTCTCCAGATTAGAAGCGATCAATTTTAACTGGCGGTCATGCTGCAGCATTTCCCGGGAGATATTTAAGGATAAATCGGAGGAATCCACCAGGCCGCGCACGAAACTAAAATGGTCCGGCAGCAGGTCGGCGCATTTGTCCATGATCAGAACCCCGTTGGAATAGAGCTGCAGACCTTTCTCATACTCCTTGCTGTAATAGTTGTAGGGGACGCGGGCGGGGATGAACAGCAGGGCGTTATATGTGGCCTTGCCTTCGGTCTTGCTGTGAATGACCCGCAGCGGATTTTCGAAATCGAAGAACTTCTCTTTGTAGAAATAATCATAGTCTTCGTCACTGAGTTCGCTCTTGTTCTTGCGCCAGATAGGTATCATGCTGTTCAGGGTTTCGGTTTCGAAATAGCTTTCGAATTCATCCTCTTTTCCCTCAACCGCTCTCCTCTTCTCCACTTCCATTCTTATGGGATAGCGGATATAATCGGAATATTTCTTAACTATAGAGCGAATCTTGTATTCTTCCAGAAACTCGTCGTAGTTGTCGGTATCGCTGTTATCTTTAAGGGCCAGGATGATATCGGTTCCTACACCTGGCCGGTCGGCCTTATTGATGACATAACCGTCCAGGCCCTCCGATTCCCATTGCAGGGCTTCTTCCTCTCCAAACCTCCGGGTCAGGACCGTCACCCGTTTGCTGACCATAAAAGCGGAATAGAATCCCACCCCGAACTGACCGATGATATCGACATCTTCCACAGCCCCTTCAGTTTCCTGCATAAAGGCCAGTGAACCGCTATTGGCGATGGTTCCCAGGTTACTCTCCAATTCTTCGGCATTCATCCCGATGCCATTATCCGATATAGTGAGAATGCGGTTGTCTTTGTCAAGGGAGATATGAATGGCGAAATCCTCACGCTGCATCCCCACCTGCTGGTCGGTAAGTGAACGGAAATACAGCTTGTCGATGGCATCGCTGGCGTTGGAGATCAGTTCTCTTAAAAAGATTTCCCGGTTGGTGTAAACCGAATTGATCATCAAATCCAGCAGTCGTTTGGATTCGGTCTTAAATTGAATCTTCTCCATAGTTATTCACCTCGATCATTCAATGATTGTACTCTTATTCCAGAGTTTTCAAAATAATTTATACCCCAAATTCGGCAAGAATTCAATATTGGTTAGGCGATATAGGCCGGTCAATAATGCCGCTTGCAGGCCTTGGCAGTCTCTGCCGCCTCAAGGCTGCAAATATTTCAGTATTGCATCTCCTTGGCGTAAAATATGAACCGAGGAGGTCTTTGATCATGAATGCTGAAGCCAAGCGGTTCTTTGCTAAAATGCCCGAAACCCTGCCCCTGTATGAATCGATTGAAGCGGTGCTTTTGAGTTTCCACGACGTAAAGTTTAAAGTGCATAAGACCCAGATATCGTTCTATGCCAAACGACTTTTCGCAGCGGTGTGGCTGCCCATACGCCCTATGAAAAACCGTCCTGACAATTATATAATACTGACCCTGGCCTTGCATCATCGCATTGACAGTCCTCGCATTGCCGAAGTCCTCGAACCGTATCCCCGGCGCTGGACACATCACATAATAATCTCCGACAGCTCCGAAATAGATCCGGAATTGAAGTCCTGGATTGATCAGGCCTATCAGTTTGCGCGAAGCCGTTAGCTTCTCTTGATGCGGTTCTCAACCTCATCAAATAGTTGTATAGTTTAGACATAGGATAAAAAATGAAGAGGAGGAGTAATATGGATATTTTTACTGCCATTAAGGGGAGGCGTTCCTATCGCGGTTACTTGAGCAAGCCGGTGGAGGAGGAAAAGCTGAATGCCATTTTAGAGGCCGGTCAGTGGGCTCCATCGGTGATGAACCTGCAGCCCTGGAAGTTCCTGATAGTAAAGAATCCAGAGATGAAGGCCCGTTTGAAGGTCAGCTGCCAGGAAACCCTGGGTAAGATTTATGAGGCCAGCGGCTGGAAATGGGTGAGCAAATTTAAAATTGACTTCCTGACTGAAGCCCCGGTAATAATTGTGATAGCAGGCGATCCCAAGAAAACCGGGGCAGATCAATTTCTGCCCGGCCGGGGCACCGGCTATGCCTTTTCCTGCTGCGCCGCCATACAGAACATGCATCTGGCCGCACATGCACTGGGTTTGGGCAGCTTATGGTTCAGCCTTTTTGAAACCGATAAAATTAAACAATTGTTAAACATACCCGATGAGCTTGATGTAGTGAGCATGATCGTGTTGGGTTATCCCGCTTCAAGTGCAGCCGCTATTAACAGAAAGCCCCTCGAGGAAATGGTAACATTCATTGACTAATAAAGAGACCGCCCCCAGCTAAAGCTTAAAACGGCCCGCAGTCCGGGCCGTTTTTATCCCCATCGGTTACGCTCGGATATCATTTCCTTGACCAGAAATGTTCTTGCTCAGGCAGGAACGTGACCAGCCAAGCCGGGCTGCCGGTATTCTTGGGATGGCCCAAGGCCATTCTCAGCTTGTAAGACCCGGGCAGGATGAAGATTGCCTGAAAAGGAGAAAGATAAAGTAAGGAAAACAGGCTCGGGTTATTAGGAGGTAAAATATGCAGCAATTACTGGATAGGTTTTTAAGATATGTGAGGATTGATACTCAATCTGCCGAAAATACCGGTACTCATCCCAGCACCCCCGGCCAAATGGAATTAGCCCGCCTCCTGGAGAATGAGCTGCGGCAGTTAGGTTTCAGCAAAATCAGCCTCAGTGATAAAGGCTATTTAATGGCCGAAATACCGGCTAATACGGACAAAAAGCTTCCCACGGCAGGGTTTATTGCCCACCTGGACACCAGTCCGGAGGTAGCGGGTAAAAATGTACAGCCCCGGGTGTTTGCCGGCTACGACGGCCGTGATTTGCTGTTAAATGAGGCTTTAAACCTGACCTTGAAAGTGCAGGATTATCCTGAACTCAGCAATTATCAAGGCCAAACCATCATCACCAGCGACGGGACCACCCTCCTGGGAGCGGATAACAAGGCCGGCATCGCCATAATTATCACCGCATTGGCCGGCATCATGGCTGAGCCGGGTTTTGAACACGGCAAGCTGGCGGTGGCTTTTACCCCCGACGAAGAGATCGGGCAGGGCGCGGACTTTTTTGACGTAGCTGCTTTCGGAGCGGATTTTGCCTATACTGTCGATGGCGGCGCATTGGGAGAACTGGAATACGAAACCTTCAATGCCGCCCTGGCAGTGCTCGACATCAAAGGCTGTAATGTGCATCCGGGCTCGGCCTATATGTGCATGAAAAATGCCATTTTGCTGGCTATGGAACTGAATGCCATGCTGCCTCCCCAGGAGCGTCCGGAATATACCCGTGAATACCAAGGCTTTTACCATCTCAGCCATCTGCAAGGCAGCGTGGAAGAAGCTAAAATGACCTATATAATCAGAAACCATGACCGGTCCAGGTTCGAGGCCAAGAAGGCCTACTTGAAAAGCTGCGTGGATTTCCTTAACGGCAAATACGGCGCATCGACGATCAGCCTCAACATGCAGGATCAGTATTATAACATGAAAGAAAAGATCGAACCGGTATTGCACATAGTGACTCTGGCGGAGCAGGCCATGCTCAAGGAGGGCGTCAATCCTTTGATCAAGCCGGTGCGAGGGGGCACCGACGGCGCCCGGCTGTCCTTTATGGGTCTGCCCTGCCCCAACATCTTCACCGGCGGTCATAATTTTCACAGCCGTTATGAGTTTATCAGCCTGGAATCGATGCAGACCGCAGTCAAAGTCATCACCAGGATGGTTCGACTGCTGGCCGGCTCAGCCTGATAATCGAAAAACCGCAAGCAGACCGATCTCCTTAGCAAACGCCCGCAGATTGCCGGGCGTTTCTTTTTCCCCTATGAGCCGGCATTATCGAGGACAATGTCAGCCCGGACCCATTATGCATTCCCCTTTCCGGCTGGCAGGGGGTTATAATAAATAGATCATGTTCTTCTTCACAGATATTCATCCAGGTCAGATATAGTCTGCTTTTAATCCCGGATATTGAAGCCTTGCGCTTCCTAAATCCGGCTTCAGCTTACCTGTTCCTCAGGGCAGCTGGTTGACGGTTATACCGCCGCCTTTATGGACAATACTCAGCTTATGAAGCGCCTGCCCCAGTCGGGCCTGAGCCTGGCTGCCCTTTTCTTCCCCGATCTTTTCCGGAACCTGACCCTCCTGCTGCCGAACCGGCGCCTGAACCGGTTGGCCCTGGGGGTCGGTCCAGTTCATATTGCCTTTTAATTCCAGAGGATCGGGACCTATAACTGACAACAATACATCGGACTTTGGAGCCAGAATGACATCAACGCTTCCAGCCCCGGTGATGAGCCAATCTTTTTTAAGCTGTGCGTTGACCACTGCCAGAGAAGCCGGTCCATGGGCGATTTCTACCGCTACTTTTTCGGGCAGCACCAGCGAGAAGGTTCCGTGATTATACGCTTCCGCAAAGCCCAGCCTCAGGTACATAGTAGAGCCGCTCCTGCTGGCAGCAACTTGGGTCTGGTTCTGCAGGATCTGTTCGGCCTCCGCTTTGGACTGACTTCGAATTCCGGCTTGTATGTTGCACAGTATGGATTCCCCGGAGCCGGTGCTTACCTCCAGACGGGCGCAGCGTTCCGCTTCAACCACCACTTTTTGAATCCCCTGTTCCACAGCTATTTCACGCTCGCTCTGAACATAGAACCTTTCGGCAGTGATATTCTGCTGTACATAACGGACTAATCCGGTTTCACTGGCGGCCTGCAGGCTCAAGCCAAATGTAACCATGAGCAGAATGATAAAAATGCTGAAAATGTCATATTTGATCGGGCTGCTTTCAGCCCCGGAGAAATAGCTTTGCAGCAATACCTCAACACCCAGTACTATAAAAAGCAAGGGCCACCATTTCAGTGCATAGCCCAAAGCCGAAATACCCTGAATCTGCGCCAAAAGGATTCCGACTCCGCTCAAGACCATGAGCAAACCCATGGAAAACGTACCTACCCGCCACTTCCTCATGGTAATTCCTCCCTGTCAGGACGTTCTGCCGCTTCAATATCCTGATATATTTCGGTCCCGCCTGTTTCGGGCGCGGTATTTTCTTGATCCGCCGCCTTACTCCCCAGCAAAAGCTTGATCCCCCCGGCTATCAACAACAAGGCTACAAAAGTGGTTTCAATATAGCCGCGCAGGCTTGCGTTGAGCAGCGGCTCCAACAGCGGACTCACGATGCGCTGCAGCAATACCAGCAGACCCAGACCGATCAGCCCCCATCCCACTGTTCCGGGATGAGTGGAAAACCAGTCGAACAATATAGATGAATCCAGATAGACTTCCCTCTCATCCTCCAGCATATGATAAATGTCAAATACGCTGTAGAACCAGATTACCGGTATAATAAAGGCTAACAGACTGAGATTCAGCCAGCCCGATAAAATCAGCAAGAGGAAGAATCCGGACATCAATTGAGCGCCTTGTTTCAATAGGCCCAAAAACATATGCCCCGCCCCGGGAATAGTGGAAAAGGCCAGGGCGATCAGTTTGCGGTCACTGATCAAAAACAACCCCGGTTGTGCAGAATCCACACTGTCATTCCCGTCACCATCGCCATACGCACTCTGACCCGCCAGACTCAAAGCTTCCGCCAGGGCGATAAACCATACCAGGGCTATGACGAAGAAAATCAGGGGCATCAGATTGCCGGAAAGAAAATAATGGCCGCTCATGCTGTCAATAAATATCCCGCCTACACAGAGCCCCAGGAAAACTGTGAAAAATACCAGGGCCCGTTGGTGGCACCCCAAATAGAGGTGGCTAAGGCCAGGAATCGGAGATAAAAGAAATACCAGAAACCTGCTCTTTTTTTTCACTGCTCTACCTCCCCTTATTGTATACGTCAATTTCATCCATCCAGCCCGCGGCCTTTTCTCGCAGTTGCGTCGGCCAGTCATAGAAAACCCTCTCATAACTGATGGCTCTGTGTATCTGCGGGTAGAATTCGGGCCAGATCAACCTGCTGCTCAATGATTGCAGGACACCCCCGCCGGTAAGTATGAGGGTCAGGACGGCTGCCGCGGTGTAGTAGGCCAGCAATCTGCCACCGGCAGGCTGCATCTTAGGCTGCTTTTTCCGGCCTGCTTTCTTGACCCGTTCGAGTGTTTGGGCAGTAAAATCAGGGGTTATCAAGGCTTCCGCCCGCTCCAATTCAACCTGCTCGATGCATTCCAGAAAAAGCGCCTGGCATTGTTGGCAGGTCTGTAGATGGGCTTCCATCAAGGATACTTCAGCCCCGTTTGAATGCCGGTTAAAGTTTTGCCATTGTGCTCTGCTGAAATGCTTCATCAGGTTATCTCCTTCCATCGTTCTCGCAGCAGTTTCCTGGCCCGGTACAGGCGGGATTCCGCGGTCTTCAAACTGATGCCTTCTTCCCGGGCGATCTCTTGATAAGACTTGCCTTCAAAATGATACTTAACGATCACCTTGCGGTAACCCGGAGGCAACTCCCGGAACAGGTCTTTCAGTTGGACCTCCCTCTCCCGGCGGAGAACGAATTGCTCCGGATTCAGGTCTGCAGGATAAGGGTTCTTCATTTCACCAGGATGATCCACTATTTCCAATTGCCGGTTTCGTTTGCGCTTCCAATCAATGGCCTTGTTGATGGTAATCTTCCCCACCCAGGCTTTCAGGTGCTCAGGCCGGTACCGGGGCAGAGAATGATAAAGCTGTAGAAAAACCTCCTGGGCTATATCTTGAACATCATCGGGATTGCTGACAAAACGCATAATAATCGCGAAAACATAGGCTTTATACTGATCGATAAAAGATTCGAAGGCCTTCAGGTCACCGGTTATTAAAGGCGTATTTTCTTTTTCATTCCCAACCGTGACCACCCCCCATGCTCTCTCTAATAATAACGATAAAATGAAGCTCAACCCTGCAGGCTGCAAAATATTTTTTGAGAATATCCAGCCTGCTTATAGAGCAAGTGGGGAAGGTTCTTGACT
>NZ_DCEA01000017.1:15313-26951 GCF_002316705.1 Syntrophomonas sp. UBA1041 | reverse complement strand
AGTCAAGAACCTTCCCCACTTGCGTTGAACCGTCAGGGCAAGATTTTAAAAGGCGACCTTCCCCGGCGGGTTTTCTTAAATACCCTGCTCAGCAGTATGCCTGCTGCGATCATCACTATCCAGTTGATACTTATTGCCAGTACTTCGAACTGGTACTCGCGGCAAATAACGTATGGGCTGCCGATCATTACCAAACCTCCCAACGCCAGGAAAAAGCCGCTAATGAATATCCAGCGGATTGCTTTTTCCAACCGGGTCGCTGGTGAGAATACCGGCGCTATGCAGAAGGTTACTAATAATTCGTTCTCATTGTAACTTCAAAGCATTGGCTATTATGGTCACAGCCTCGGCGCGGCTGGCCTGCCCCTGAGGACGAAAGCTGCCGTCGGGATACCCGCCGATCACCTGGTATTGGCTGGCTGCCGCCACGTAAGGCAGCGCCCAGGCCGAGATGCTGGACTGATCGCTAAAACCCGGGGTGAAGTTGTCGCTTGTGATTTTAGCCGCCCTGCAGATCATTACCGCCAACTGCTCGCGGGTAACCGGATCATCAGGGCCAAAATGCTGATCGCTGTATCCTTCGATTATGCCGTTGGCGCTGGCAACGCTTATATAGTCTCTGGCCCAGTGATTGGAGGTATCACTGAAGACCTTGCCGGTTGAAGCCGACAAACCGAAAGCCTTGACCAGAACCACTGTTACTTCAGCTCTGCTGATGGTTCGATCCGGTTTAAAGGTTTTATCGGGGTAGCCGGAAATAGCCCCGCTGGCTACCAAGGCTTTGATATTATCATAAGCCCAATGACCCCGGATATCTGACAGAATCTCTTCATCGTCCGGTTTTGGCGGGGGAATCTGTTTCTCTTCGCCCTTGGCGATGACCGCAAACATGCCGAAGCGGTCTATTTCACCGCTGACAGTCTTCTGCTCCCAGTTGATTTTCACATGATCCAGCTCACGCCATTTCCCGGCATCGTCATCGTACCAGAACAAACTGACCCGGTCGCTTTTCCGGTCAACCTCATCCCTTACAAATGGCAGAGTGATTGTAACCACTTTACGGAACTCCCGGTCATTATCCTTTTTGATAAGGAATACATCACTTACCAGGCGGCTTTCCTCAGGAGTCAAGCCCGATATATCGGCCACCGGCTCTATTGATACCCGGCTCTCCAAAAGGATGGCATCAGCGGGAATCTTTACGGTTACACCGTATCTTTTCAATTCCCCGCCATTGATATCAAATAAATCGGGATCATTGTTCTGGCTGCGATTGCTATAGGTCACAAACTCGCAAAAACGCGTAGTCCATATATACAGATCGCTGCCCTCGATAAATTTGGCGTCAACCAGCTCCCCCTGCAGCAGGCCGGCGGCTGCTTCCCGGGTGTTGGCGTTCAAGGTGGCTTTAATATCATCAGCCTTGCCCTGGCGGATCACCTTAAGGTTTTTACCACCTTGGCCAGGAACAAACAAACGCACCGGGGAGGAAAATTCAAGGGTGCCCTCGGTTATTCCGAGCTTTATCACATATTGACTGCTCCCCACATTAAGGCTGGCAGAATTGCTGATCACCGGTAATCCTATAGTACCGTCCCACCCCGATGGGCCGTTGATCTCCGTTCCAGCGGGGATCTCCAGTTCAACCTGACTGGGAGTAGTAACAATAATCCGCGGAGAGGTAGCGATCCCTGCACTCAGCGGCAGTTGGATGCGGGGATTGGCAGCGGCGTTGGTTACGCTGATCTGGTATTCCACCTCCTCAGGCAGTATTCCCGGGGGTAAAACTATGGGCTTAATATCATCTGAGCCAATTTCTACAATCTGTACCGGGTCAAAGGAGAAGTTGGCCACCAGGTCGCGGTCAGCCGTGGCCACAAAGGCATGGCTGGAGTCGGTACTCACTCCTAATCCGCTCTCAGTCCAATTGACAAAGGCGTAGCCCGGATTGGCTTGTGCCAATACGGTGACTTGGGCGCCATGTTCGATATCCTCTCCGCTCCCGGTCAAGCAGGCTGCCGTGCCGCCTTCCAACGGATCCGGGCTGACAGTGATATCGTAGGTATTGATAACAGCGGTGTAATCCTGACCGGGGCAGTCGACGGCTACATCACTGTAACTACGCGACGCGGGCACGAAGGTATAGCCTTCCAGTTCCGGGGCGACAGTACCGTCCCAGCCATATTCAACTTCAGCGCTGTATATACCCAGTGAGTCGGGATGCGGATTGCCGGGCAGACCGGCGAGGGTCACCAGAACTGCGGCAGCGGCATCGATATCTATCCGGCCGGAAATGGTATATACCGGCACAAACACCTCAATGGAAGCGTACTGGGAATTGCTGGAAAAGGCCGTGGAACCCCCGTTTACGGTGGTATCGGCTTTCCCTCCCGGCAGCCCGGAGCTCTGATCCCAGGCGCGGAAACTGATAACAGCGGTTTCCGCCCCAGTAACAGCGGGCAGATAGCGAACCTTATAAGCGGCATCGAGTAAAAGGGATTGGCTGGCTGAAACGGCGCCAAAATCATTCCAGACCAGGCCGTCAACGGAATATTGCCAGGTGCCGCCGCCGGAAGCGGACCATACCGCGATTCCTTGCAAAGCCCCCAGGTCAACATCGCTCATCTCAGCAAATGCCGATACCGGGTAGGATTGGCTGGGGGTGATGATATCGGTGGCAGTGAACTCAAAGGGGGAGGATGTCAAAATCGGTGCGTTATTCACACTATTGACGATCAGGGTAGCAGTACATTGGGAAGCCGAGAAAGCGGTGACACCTCCGTTGGTGCTGGTATCGCCGCTGCCGAAGGCCGTGCCGCTGCTGATGTCCCAGGCCCTGAAGCTGAAGCTGGCAGTCTCCCCGTTCATCCCATCGGGAACATAGCGGATCTGCGCATTAGAGGGCAATAATAAGGCTGTGGCAGCACTGACGGTGCCAAAAGCGCTCCAGGAAGAGCCATCGGCGGAATACTGCCAGATGCCGTTGCCGGAAGCTCCGGATATGGCCGCTCCGCTCATTGCTCCCAGATCTGCATCCTGGACTTGCAGAATAGAACCGATGGTGACAGGAATCATAACACTGTTCTCATCGATGCTGCCCAGATCTTCCTCGATAGAGAGCAGCTGCGGGGCGTCATTTACATCGCTGATCGCTATTTGTGCCGTGCATTGTTGACTGGAAAAAGCCGAATACCCGCCATTATCGGCGGTGCTGACCTTCTGCTCCTGACTGCCCGCGCTGCCGTCCCAGGCCCGGAAGGAAAAAGAAGCCGTTTCACCATTGAAGCCATCCGGTAGATAACGGATCTGCGCGGTATCTCCCAGTAATAAGGAGGCCGCTTCACTTACCGCCCCGAACCCTGTCCAGGAAACTCCGTCAACCGAGTATTGCCAGCTGCCATTGCCGGTTGCCCCGTCAACGGCTATACCCAGAGAGTCGGGAGGCAGGTCCTCATCATGGGCCTGTAAGAACTGGCTTACTGCGATAGGAGTTGAAGTAGTGTCTTCGTCGGTGCCGGCCAGGGTGATAAAAAAGCTGTCCAGAACCGGCGCGTTATTGGGCTGCAGGGTGGTAAAGCTGATGGCATCCCCATAGACGGTACCCGCAGGATTGGTGGCGTAGGCCCTCACATAATACTGGGTTACCGGCGACAACCCGCTCAGAGTACCGCTGAATTCCCCGCCGGCTCCGACCTCGCCGTAGGTGGTGACAGCATCGGAAATGGTAGGATTGCCGCTGCTGTTCCAGCAGAAGCCATGCTCTTCTGCGGCCGGCGCCCCAGGGGAGGTGATTTCACCATGGGCTGTGGCACTGTAGATGGCAATGTCGCTCACTGAGTCGGTAAGGATCACCGCGGCCACAGCCAGGGTTTTTACGCTTGCGGTTGCCGAGCTGCTGCTGATGCCGTTGGAATTGTAAGCTCGCACCCGCATATAGTAGTCGGTATAAGGGGTTATGCCCTGATCTATAAGGTATGATGTAGCCGGACCCACATCCCGGTTGTCATATCCGGCCACCATGGAATCAAAGGAGGAATCGGTGGCTATGTCCAGATAGTAACCGGCGGCGGCAGGGGAAGCCTGCCAGCCAGCTGTAAAGGCATGGGTTTCTACTGCTTGTGCCGCAGAAATTACCGGTATATCAGGAGCGGTAGTGACGGTCATTGGGCTTGACAAACCGCTCTCTCCGGATGAGTTGGCCGCTTTGATGCGATAGTAATAGGTGGTATTGGCCTCTAATCCCGTGACTTTAGCATAGGTCTCGCTGACATAACGATTGTCGACCACAGGAGAGGAGAAATCAGCATGGGCGGAAACAAACAGTCGATAGGAGTCAGCCCCGGCCTGGGAGATCCAGTTGGCGGTAAATCCGTCTTCATTCACCTTTGAGGCGGCCTGGAGGCTGGGAATTCCGGGAATGGTCGCAACAGATAATGCAGGCGAGTTGCCGCTCTCTCCGAATCCGTTATAGGATCTGATCCGGCAATAATAGGGGGAACCCGGGGTAAGGCCGGTCACTGACTGGCTAATGGGGCGCTGGCTTAAGGGGGTTCCGGCAGGTATATTGATATCTTTGCCATTATACCCGGACACAAAATTCGCAAAACCGGCCGAGGTGGATACGTCCAGCTTATAACCGGTGGCAGTGCTGATATCCGCCCAATGACAGGTAAAAGATGTGCCGGTTGCGCCGCTTATCATATAAAGGTCAGGAATTGGAGGCGGTGAGCCGCCGCCTGTGGTCACTCTGACCACGCCCAAAGCGCTATTGGTAGGGCCGAAATTAGTGTCCAGAGGCGGGGTTTGGGTTGGGCTCGTACTGGTGTAAAAAAAGCGCACCCCTGAAGTATTAATCTCTGTTTGCCCCTTAATGTTGCCTATAAACCAGGTGTCAATCTCGGACCACAGACCATGATACAACCAGAAGCCATTGGGTCCCTGATAACAGGGCCGGCCATTGTTGGTGCCGTTTTCCACATAGCTCCCCACCACGTCGCTGGGCCAGGCCTCTTCCTCCCCTCCCCCATCCACCACATTGAACTGTGCAGCAGCCGCGGGTGACACTGCCCACCCCGTCACCGCCAAAAGGATCACTAAACCGAGAAGCAGCCTTTTCATTATGTATTTCCCCTTTACTCGCCACAATCGCCACAGGCTGCTGTGCCTGCCAATAATCAGGTGCGATTGCCCGGCTTTTCTTGCAAATGATATCTTTTCCTTTCGACAGAAAACCGGCCAGCCCTGCTTATATCCAAAATAAGTTAGATGGCAATCCATATATCGGCCTCTGTATAACTGCAGCGCTGCTTTCCCTTCCTGCCTGTGCAAAATGAATTTCAGGCTATCTTTTCACGTTTTTACGCCGCAAACAGTTCCGGATCTGATGCCCGGCAGCCAGGAAACTTGCGGTCAACCAACTACAATCAAAATAAGAAGGCCGAGGTGGGGCAACCCGGCCTCCTTACTGAGGTTGGTTATAATGCCTAAAAGGCGCATATTGCGGCCCGGGGCCGCAATATGCGCCTTTATCAAGTACAGCTTTCCATAGGTTCTACGCTAAACTTTAACCCTCGTCTTGTTCTTTATTCCGCCGCTGCTCCGGCAGATACCGCATCAAGTCCCGGACAGGGAAGATCCACTATATGCTGCCGTGGCGGAATGACTATGGCTTCACCTTCCAGCAATAGTTCCCCCCTTTGATTGACGCACAAAGTTCGCAATTGCACCCTGCCTTTCTCAAGCTTCTGAATGACTTCGGTCTGGGCTCTAACAGTATCTCCGATATAACAAGGCCTAAGGAACCTCACGCTCTGGGTTTCATAAATAGTCCCTGCACCGGGCATGAGGTTGCCGACCACATTGGAAATCAACCCCATCAGCAACATGCCGTGTACGATGCGAGTTTTAAAATGACCTTGCTGGGCCCTCATCTGGTTGACATGCAGCCAGCTGAAATCGCCGGTTATGCCTGCGTACTGATAAACGTCGGTCTCGCTTATGGTTTTTTCCACATAACCACTAGCACCAACGATGAGTTCACTGTAGGTGTTTTCGACCATATATTTCTCCTTTAAATAACCCTGCTTATGGCTTAAACCATTTATCGTTAAGCTTTTCACCTATTCGCGGTGATCAATGACCAAGCCGGACAATCCGGTCTGTTCCTATTTATCGCGCTTCCAAATCCATTCAGCAATCTTGGGAGCCAGGAGCTGCTGTGATTTGGAACTGACATACATGCCAATATGTCCTACCGGATAGGCCACCAGCTCTTTATCAGTACTGCCGATACAATCATTGAACGGAATGCTCGCCGCCGGAGGAACCAGGTGATCCTGTTCGCCATAGATATTCAGAACCGGCATAGTGATGTCTTCCAGATCTACAGTTCTGCCGCCAATCTCCAGGCTGCCTTTCACCAACTTGTTTTCCTGGTATAAATCCTTGATAAACCGCCTGTAGGCCTCACCGGCTTGATCGGGGCTATCCAGGATCCACTTTTCCATGCGGATAAAATTGGCGGCGGTTTCAGGGTCATCAAAATTGTCAATAATACCGAGATATTTATTGATCATCAACTGGAACGGCTTTAACATATCAAATCCGCCATTGAGCAATTCCCCGGGAACTATCCCGAATGCGTCCACCAGACTGTCTACATTCATAGCCTTGCCCCACTTGAACAGTAAACCGTCTGCTGCCCCGGCTTCAAAATCAATAGGGGCTACCATGGTGATCAGGTTCTTGACCTTGTGAGGATTTAACGCGGTATATATAGCCGAGAAGGTTCCTCCCTGGCAGACTCCCAGAATATTTACTTTGTCTGCTCCCGATTCCCTGAGTACTTCATTTACGGCATTTTCAATATATACATCAATGTAATCATCTAAAGTAATATACCTGTCTTCGGCAGTAGGATATCCCCAGTCGATGATATATATATCCAGGCCTGATTCCAAAAGGTTCTTGATTACACTGCGGTCAGGCTGAAGGTCCATCATATACTGGCGATTAACCAGTGCGTATATTATCAAGGTAGGCGTCTTGCAAACCTTTTTGACCCTGGGTCTATAGTGAAACAGCTTCATTTTGTCTTCCTGATAGATCAGGTCTTTGAGAGTGGTGTCCGATTGGGGGTCGCCCATATTTAAGAGCATATCTACGCTGTTAAGGAATTTTTTCTGAGACTCCAATACTTCGCTGATCGTCTTGTCAAAATCGATTACGGCTGACATCTTGCCCCTCCTTCATACGCTATAATCAGGCATCTTTGGATTTGTCGGATTTGGATTTGCCTTCTTTTAATGCTGACATTTCCTTTTTCAGTGTTCTCACTTCTCTTTTCAATGTATCCAGGGTCTTATACACACTTTCCATATCGGTTTTACTGGGATATGGCAAAAATTCCAGCTGTTTCTCCAACAGGCTGTCAGTTTCTTTTTTGTAATTGACTCCGGCTTCAAGAAGTTGAGAGAGTATCCTGGAAAACTCAGAAGTTCCAAATAGTTTGAGATAGGCGGCTTCATTGGTCTGCCACCAATAATCGTAGAATTCCTTGTAAGTTTTAGGGTTGGCGCCTCTTCTCAACATTTCCTGGTAGTCCTTTATAATCGTTTGCAGGGTTTCCTGGTTGACCTTGACCATAAGGGCAGTAAACTCACCTATGGTATTCATGAAATTAATCAAAGCATTAATGCTGTGCATTTGCTTTTGCATGATTGCTCTATTCATTGAAAACTGGGGTATGTTCAATACCTTCCCAAAAGTGGAGGCAAATTTTTCTTTCCAGAGCCGGTTGAACTCAATATAAGCCTCTTGATCTCCGGCCAGGCTTTGCTGCAGCAGGCCCTGCAGTTCTTGAGCCTCGCTAAGCCAGGGCTGCACGAATTTATTGGCGGTGTCTTGAGACAAATTGTAAATTTCAATACATTCATGGTAATAATTCTGCACCTGCTCTGGCCAGAACGGGATTATGCTATCAGCCACTAATCTGGGATACTCTTCTTTCCATTTGTTAAGGAACTCAAGCGGGTTGCTGTCTGCGGCCTTTATGGAGCGCAAATCCTCCCAGAATTTATGGAGGTTCTGATATAAACTGGCTCCGCTGAACATTTTATTTATGATTTCTTGTTGTTGCGGATAGGCCTCGGTTACGCTCTTCATACTCTGTTTAATAAACTGGTTGGAGATATCCAGCCAGTTTTGCCACAGCTCCTGAACTGATTTCATATTAGACTCGATGTTGTTGCTATTTTTTTTCTCCTCTTCTTTGGGCTCTGGATTCATACTTCCCTGGTAAAAATCCAACAGTTTTTGTTGGAGATTTATCCATTCTCCGAAAAAATCAACCTGTGTCAAATAACTCCCTCCATTCATAAAACACATAACAGATAATTATAACTGTACTATTTTCAGGTTATTCATGCAGATTAATATGTCCCTTAAAATGTCCCAAAATATCGGTATTTGTCTGCACAAAACCACCCTCCATTGTATTAATATATAAATACAACATTCACTATTTTATAAGTTTTATAGAACATTACAATGGTCAAATAATTGAGCGGTGTTGCTTAACTACGATATACCCATCCAATTTTACCTGTTTCCTTTTTTGTAATTATCTGGCACCGGGAGGTTGGGAATGAATCAAGCAGATTTACGTGTTGTGCGCAGTAAAAAAATGATTAAAGAAGCTTTTCTGGAACTGATTGCAGAAAAGGGTTATAAGAATGTTACCATCAAGGATATTGCAGAAAGAGCGATGGTCAACCGTAAAACCTTTTATAACCGTTATGAGAGTATTGATGCCTTATTCCACGAAATATTGAATGAAACGACCAAGCTGATCTTGATTAATCCTGCTCAAGCTTGCCGCCAGGCTGACCCAAATGGTTCGTGTGTTGATTTATACGATGAAATTCGCACCTTTCTAACCAATTTAAGCAGCAACAAAAGGACTTTAAACATTCTGTTTAACGACATCTCCAGTTTTGAATTAAACCGCCAAATCGAAAGAGGCGTACAGTCATATGTATTGGAAAGATTGGCCGATAGCCGGCAAAACAGTTTTTCCGCCAATAAATATCCTATTAAATTGCTAGCCTGTTTAATAACCTCGGTTTTCATTGTCGTGATCAGGTGGTGGCTGATCCAGGAAGATTATTCAGAAGAAGATGCCGCTCGAATATTGGTGGATATCATTTCGGACGGGTTCATACAATCATTGGGATTGAACTGACTTAAGGGGCCCTGGCTATGTCAGGGCCGGTATTTCTGTGTGCTCCTTTAAACTAGGACGCAATCTAACCAAATCTACCAATAAAATTTCGGTTACATACCTTATTCGACAATATATCTCATAATGAATAGGTTATTGTTGTTAATATAGATATGAGACTGTAAGGGGCAACTAAAAGTGAACCAGTTTACTAAGACCAGAGAGCATCTCGACAGTGAGATGCATTATCAGGTTGTCAATTTTGGTCTGGAGCAACACGGCCACCGCTTGAGCAACGGTGTACCTGAACTGCCTTCATACAAGAATTACTTTGCTTGTGAGGCCGGGCAAGAATGGCTTAACCCGGAGCTGCATTCTCAAGCAGATAAATCACAAAAATACCACATCTCAGAACTGATAGACCTCCCCCTGCTTCAACAACTGTTTGAATCTTTTTACGAACTCACCGGCATAAGATGTACTTTTATGGACGCCGACAATAATATTCTCTGCAAACACGGCTGGACTGATATGTGCCTTAACTTCCACCGCAGCTGTCCGACCAGCGAAGAACGGTGTAAACAGAGCAATATTTATATGTCCCAACACCTGCAATACGGTTCCTACACCAAGTTCAGATGTTTGAACGGACTGGTCGATTATGCCACCCCGGTAGTGGTAAACGGCCAGCATTTAGCCACGATATATCTGGGACAAGTGCTTGACGAGCCCCCGGATGAAGACTATTTTCGCAAACAAGCTCAAGAATTAGGTTTCGACGAAGAAGCCTACATCACGGCTCTTCATAAAATTCATGTTGTTCCCGAGGCAGAGGTTAAATCAATAATGAAATTTTATTTTCAAATAGCACAGATATTGGCCTCCATGGGCTTGGAAAGAATGCGAAAACTGGAGGCGGCCGACCTGGCATTCAAGAAGAGTGAAAAACGCCTGCGCATTGTACTGGAGGCCAGCAAAGATGGCTTTTGGGATCTGGATTTGGAAAAGGACTATCTCTACCTCAGCCCACGCTGGGCTGAGATATTAGGATACTCCCTCGAAGAACTTGAACCGCGGTTTAAAACCTGGAAGAGTCTTATTCATC
Source organism: Syntrophomonas sp. UBA1041 (assembly GCF_002316705.1). Lineage (NCBI taxonomy): Bacteria > Bacillati > Bacillota > Clostridia > Eubacteriales > Syntrophomonadaceae > Syntrophomonas > Syntrophomonas sp. UBA1041. The sequence goes on along the minus strand of NZ_DCEA01000017.1, from coordinate 16,626 downwards.
CCGATGATTATTCCCAGACCATGAGCTCAATTTTGGGCCATCTGGCGGGAAAAAGCCCTCATTTTGAGGCCGAATACCGTTTGTTGACCAAAGCGGGGGAATGGAAATGGATCCTGGATCGCGGCAAGGTGGTATCCAGAAGCGAAGCCGGGCAGCCACTGCGCGCTGCCGGCACCTGTATTGATATTACTGAACGCAAGATTGCAGAAAATACCCTGCGTCTCTCAGAAGAGAAGTTTTCCAAGGTCTTTCATGGCAGCCCGATTATGATGACACTTTCAACCCTTTGCCAGGGAATATTCATCGACGCTAATGAAGCCTTATTTACGGGAATGGGTTATTCCCGGGAGGAAGTCATCGACAGACCTGTTAGTGAAATAAATTTTTTCAGAGATCTTGAAACCAAATATGATATGGAGAGATTGCTTTTAGACGAAGGAAAACTGGAGGGCCTCGAAGTTGATTTCCGCACTAAATCGGGGGAAATCCGCCGTGGTCTGCTGTGGTGCCATTTACTCCATCTGAACGGTAAACTGTGCCGCATCACCAGTCTGATCGACATAACTGAACAAAGACGCATCGAGCAAGAAGTGGCGCGTCTTTCAGAGCTGAATCTGATTGGAACGATGGCGGCCAGCATTGGACACGAAATCAGGAACCCGATGACGTCTGTGCGCGGTTTTTTACAATTGTTTAGAGAAAAGTACCGGGAGGACATTGAATTCATCGACCTTATGGTTGAGGAATTGGATCGGGCCAATGAAATCATAACCGAATTTTTAGGCATGGCCAAGGATAAGATCGTCTGCCTGCAGCCCCAGAATATAGACCAGCTGGTTATGTCCCTATATCCCATGCTGGAGGCTGAGGCCAATTTTAGAGGAATGCTGATCAATCTGGAATTGGGCAATCCCCCCAAGCTGTCGATCGATCAGAACGAAATTCGCCAGGTGATTGTTAACCTGGCCTACAACAGCCTGGAGGCCATGTCCTGCGGCGGAACGTTAACCATCGGCACAACGGTAGAAGACGGCCAGATAGTACTTTATGTAAAAGACCAGGGTCCGGGAATCAAACCGGAATTAATGGATAAAATCGGTATGCCTTTCTTTACTACCAAAGATAATGGGACCGGACTCGGACTGCCAGTTTGTTATAGTATCGCCGCCCGGCACAATGCTCGCCTCGAGGTGATTACCGGTGTGGACGGCACCACCTTTAAGCTGCGTTTTTATATTGCAGCCTAAAAATAGTTCGATAAGGGATGAGCGGTACACGGGGGCCGATTCTCACTTACAAACAGATGCATAAGG
>NZ_DCEA01000017.1:0-15165 GCF_002316705.1 Syntrophomonas sp. UBA1041 | reverse complement strand
CTTACAAACAGATGCATAAGGGGGCGGTTTTCACCGCCCCCTAGACCGTTAAAAAAGTCAATCTCATGGTTACATCGCGAGTCCATTCCATCAACGTACCCTAAGCACGCCTCAATCGCGGGGTTGCTCGTCCTCGATCTTCACTTTTTTCTGCTCGGTCTGCCCACTTCTTTGACAACCCCAAGCTTATGTTTATTTAATATAATTCACGTTGTCCGTTTCAGTTCTTGCGGGGATTTTAACATCGTCGTCAATATGGCCCAGGGTCGCACACAGTATGACCGAGAAGCCTTCGGGAATCCCTGCCGCAGCAGCCAAAGCCGCATCGGCCTTAAAGCCAAGCTCCGGTGTGGCCATCAGGCATGAACCCAGCCCTAAATCAGTGGCGGCAACAGTCATATTTGCACCGGCAGCGGCTATATTAGCCATGCTGTAAGGGTTCTTCGGAGAAGCGGAGAGAACCACCAGAGTCGGGGCCCCATAGAGCGGACTAAAACCGGGCACGGCCGCACGATTCATCATCATTTTGATTCCCGAGTCCTTCATGGCCTGCACCGACACCTCCGCGATTTTATTCAGAAGTTCTGCATTCTGAATCACGCTGATGTGGAATGGACCCGCATTGGGTGCGATTTGTCCCGCCTTGATGACCTGTTCCAGATTCGCATCCTCAATCTGTTCAGATTTGTACTTTCTGATACTTCTTCTCTTGGCAATCGCATCTAAAGTATTCATTGTACTCAACTCCTTTAAGCTTTTATTAATACTTTAACATAATGCGTTTTGCAAAAAAATCCCAGAAAACCGTCAAAATGGCATGTTATTGGCATTCTTCAGCAGAATAATGAAAAAAGCGTCTGACTCCCCCATTATCCCTTAAACCTGTTGTAATAACGAATTATCTCTTGCAAGGCCTAGCGGGCGGGGTTGTCTAAACGCTGTATTGTACTGTGCTTCAACTTAATTATCCCTCTTTCAGTTCATTGATAATAGCCTCCAGCCTGGATATGGGATAGGGTCTGGGGTTTGTGAGGGGGAAAGCGGCCAACCACCATGGTCGGGTTGTGGCCACCTGTCTATATGGTATGAGTATACGGGGATAGGGACGCGGGGATGGTTACGGCAACCCCGCGTCCCCCATGGGAGAGGGGGAGTTATCATCATGCATAGCTGTGCAAACCGACCAGCCAGTAATTAACCCCGAAGAAGGTGAATAGGACCGCTGCGAACCCGATCACCGCTATTACCGAAGAACGGCGCCCCCGCCAGCCATACGTCTGTCTGACATGCAGGCAGGCTCCATATATCAACCAGGTGATCAAGGACCAGGTTTCTTTAGGATCCCAGCTCCAGTAGGCGCCCCAGGCCTGCTCCGCCCAGATGGCTCCGCTGATGATAACCATGGATAGCAAGAAGAATCCTACAGTAATGAATCGATAGCAGGACTCGTCCAGGACCTCCATGCCGGGCAGTTTTTGAAATAACACCGATGTTGTGGCCTGATTTTTGGTATAGCGCTCCTTTATCAGATACATTACTGCCAGAGCGAAAGATACTGCCAAGGCTCCATAAGAAAGAATAGCCGTAGCGACGTGCACACTGAGCCAGTTGCTCTTTAGGGCCGGCATCAACGGGGTGATCAGCTTTTGATCAGCCGGCATTTCCACCGCTACGTAAGCCAAGAGCACCCACGCCACGGGCAAAACAAATAAGCCTGCTGCCCTGAGCCGGTATTTATATTGCATCCATAAGTAAAACAATACAATCCCCCAGACAAATGCCACTAAAAACTCATAGCCGTTGGCCAGGGGAATTCTTCCCGCAGTCACCGAGCGAAATATCAAAGCCAGGGTGTTGAACAGCCAGCCAATAGCGGTTATATAATTGGCAAACCGGCTCAAAGCCTGTCTTTTGGCTGCCAAATCCCATACATTAAGCAGGATAGCTGCGGTATATGCAGCAAAAGCAGCACCAAAAGCAAGATCTTCATATGTTCCCATTTAACAGCACCTCTTTATCAGCCAATTCCCGGGGAGCAGTTACCTCCACCCGCTTTATCTCACAGCTTATGGTCTTAATGCTTTCAGCCAGCGCCAACTGGTTTTTGCCGGTGGCGCCGCCTATGGCCACTTCAATCCATGTTCCCTCCTGCTGCAACACCAGCCACAGGCGGTGCGGCCTGAGGAAGAATGACGTCCCCATCCCGACCAGCAGAAAAAATGAACCCAGCCAGATCAAGGGCACTCCAGGGTCTTTTTTAACCAGCAAGCCTGTGTAAGGCAGAGTCTGAACAAATTTGACTGTATTGCCCTCTTCACCAATGCTGATGGGCATAGCAAGTCCAGTCTCGCCCATACTCACATGTTGCCCTCCCTGGAAAACGGCATAGGCCAGCTGCCTGCCGGAAGAGGCGGTTTCCGGGGCTGAACCAGGGCCAGCTGCGGAAGCGGGAAGGTTTGCTGCGACACTGTATTCCGTCCCCGGTATGGCGAAGCGCTGACCCGGCAGTATCAACCCTGAACTGATGATCTTGCCGTCAGGTCCGCCAATAATTACTTCAATGGCCTCACCGTAGCTGGCCTGATAGAATTTAACCCCATGGTAATTCAACGGGTTGTTTACCCCAATAGTTGCGGCTTGCTGGACGTAGCCATCTTCAATGATGCTTACCCGGCTGAAATACCCGGCAGGTGTCGAATCGGCATAGCGCTCGATCCGGAAGTCTTCCACCCGCAGCTCAAACCCTTCTGTTCCCGGTGCGGCTCCCGTCCCGGGAATGTTGTCCAGGCCGAACACAGCTCCCACGGGCGCGTTTATGCTGCCCTGAAACCCGAACAACGCGCCGGCCAAAACCCCTAACATGATAACCAGAAAACTGAAATGGGTGATGACTGATCCCCATACGTGCAAGCGCCCGTGTTCAGCGCCTATCCGCCATTTACCCGGTTCTGGCCGGTCAGACCAGGTTTCATATCCCCGGCTGACAAGCAGTTTAACGATTCTTTCGCCGGTCTCAGCGCAATTGCCGGCTATGACCAAAGCAGCCTGTTCCTTGAGTTGGGCCACGTGCCCGCTTTCCAGCAAGGGCTGGGGGCCTTCTCCACGACGGACGATCGTTTTAAGGCGATAAAAGCTGCAGGCCATCAGATTCAAGGCGGCAAGTATTAATAAGGCCACATACCACCAGGAATGAAACACATCATCGAGCTGCAGCAAGCTGTACCACCGTCCTGCTGAACCGTGCATACCGTGCTGCGGTATAATGGTTCCTGCTATGGAGGCTAGGATGATGACCAGGACCAAAACCAGGCCCGTTTTCATGGATCTGAATTTAGTCAAGCAGCTTTTATCGCCAGACAATAAATCACTTCCTTAAAATGTTTTGATGCCCAGCACCTTCTTGTAGTTCAAGAGGCCTGTCGTCACATCAGAGCAAGCGGCAGAAATCCGTACAGGAACCAAATCAGAACCACTGCGTAGACTATCATTTGAATGACAATCAATACTGAACTGCGGCGGAATCTGGAGCCCTCATAAACGGGCGCTGCGGTGTCCCTACCTACTACCGGCGGGGCGCCATGGCGCAATTCCAGGGGATGGAATTCCTCCATCTCCTCTTGTGAGAATTTTCCGTCCAACCACACCTTGTTCATAGGAAATACCATGGGGCTAAAATGAGCATTATAAAAATGCCACACAAAAATAGCCATAATGGCCAGCATGGCTTCATCGCTGTGGGCTATTTGAGCACAATCGATGAAGGTGCGGGATACGAACCGTGCGGATATATGAGGAAACCACAATATCAACCCGGAACCGACCATAATGGCGATGCCCCAGAAGACCGCCCAGTAATCGAATTTCTCTTTATAGGAATAGCGGTCAAATTTTGCCTTCTGTTTGGTCATTCCCAAACAGAAGGCCATATGATCCAATAAATCGGTAACATCTTTCATGGTTGGTATCATGGCCTTGGAGCTTTCTTTAGCCACGAATTTGCAGAAAACCAGGTATCCCAGATGATATACCGCTGCTATGATCATCACTGCGGCAGCAATTTTGTGTATGGTCATCATGGTGCTGAATCCGCCCAGGAGGGCGCTCAGCTTAACTGCCCAGGCTTTGGCGGCGTACTTTAAGGGAAGCCCGGTTAAAGCCAGGATCAGGAAGCTGGTGAACAGCAAAATGTGCTGCAAACGATGATGTATATTCCACCTCTGATACACACTGCCCACGAAATTTCACCCCTTTCTAGCTCTTTGGGCGTCTGGACCGTTTAAACAGGTGGAACAGCTCCACTTCCATATGCACGATCAGGCCCACTACTGTCAAAATGGTCAGCCAGACGAAGAACTTGAGTGTGTTGTGTTCCGCTATACCGGTGCCAGCGGCCAGAGATTTATGCTCGGTCCCCCTTATGAAGTTCTCCTGCGCTTCCTCATGGCACTTGGCACAGGTTTCCGGCAGCCGGGTAGCTGAATAGGTGGCCTGAGGATCGGATCTAGCCAAGACGTTGTGTGATCCATGGCAGTCGATACAGTTGGCAGTCTCGATACTGCCTAAAAGCAGGCCGCGGCCGTGAACGCTTTCCATATAGGAGTCCAATTCCTCGGCGTGGCAGGCGCCGCAGGTCTCAGGGACACGCTGCGGGGATATCAAGGTTTCCGCAGGGTCTTCATAATTAGGCCTGTAATCCTGGAGATGCTCGCTGCCTATATTAGGATGGCAGGCCAGACAGGAGAAATCACTATGAACTGATGTGGTTATGAACTGCCTCACCTCAGCATGACAACTCAAACAATTCTGATTGCTGAAGTCGGGCTGTTCAGTGTCCGCCAAAGTCAGGCTGGCTGGTGTCAACCCGAACAGAAATACACTCATGATTAAAGCTAATAATAATCTTGATAAGGGCATTGATTGAATCACCCCTTTATGCCTCTAGTTTAAATCAGGCTGCTCCTGCGGTTGAAACATTACTCTGAGCATATCGCCCATGCCTTGGTAAAAAGGAGATCTGGCATGCTGGGAAAGCCGTTCCGCAACACTCAGACCGAAATGGGCAAGATGCCCGGACATGGTTTCCTCCTGCAGCCGTAAAGCCATGTGCTCATTATCGGTATTGCCGCTTTTTATGGCTTCCATTTCCTGGTAGATCAGATATGACATGAACTCAAGCTCCAGAGCGATATGATCCGGCGGCAGTTTGAATTCGCTGCCCGGCCTGATCCCGGCTTCATCGTACAACCTGGCGATGGCAAAGGTGGAATCCTGAAAGAGCTTGCCTTCTTTATAAACCGATTCAAATAGGGGAACCAGTCTAGGTTTGGATACATGGCACATCCGGGTATAGTCCTTTTGCAGATCCAACAGCAAGGCTTCAGTTGAATCGAAAGCAGCAATATAGTCCTTAAATGCCCGGCATCTCTCCTCGGGCAAGTTTTCCATGAGCTGATTATTGAGCAGAGACTCAACGAATTCTTCGTCCGGATAATCCATAGCTTTGGACATCCACGCAAAAACAGCCATATTGGCATTCAGATCTTCCAGTCGTTTATCATCAATATGCATTTTAAAACCCCCTGGCTTTTTATTAAGCGCAATAGAAGCACTTACTCGTCAGGTTTAATCTTCTTTGGCAATCTCGTTTCGTCTGGTGCTGTATTTCTTGAGACCCGCGTAGGCAGCCGCCGCTATTGCCGCTACCCCGACCGCTGTGCCGCCTATGGCTACCGGGCTCATGCCAGCACTGGATTTCTGTACCGCCGGGTAGCCGACCGCAGTGGGATCAGCCTTGGTGAGAATCAGCATATTGGTGCCGCCATTCTCCTCCAGGCCATACAGGTTCAACCCACCGTCCTTGGCCATCTGCTTGGCCTTGGCTACCATGGCCCCTCTTTCCCCGAATTCCAGGGCACCGGTGGGACACACTGTTACACAGGCCGGTATAGCATTCTCATCCTGACCCAGGTTGCGGTGGGCGCACATGCTGCATTTGACGATCTGATTGTTGGGTTGATCCAGCATGGGTACATGGAAAGGGCACTTCTGCACACAGGTGCCGCAGCGGATGCATACATTGGTATCCCATAAAACCGGCCCATAATCAGTCTTGGTCAGGGCCTTTTTGGGGCAGTTGGCCACACAGGTGGGCTCTATGCAATGCATGCAGCGATGGTGATACATGCCCTCATCATTGATCTTCACCAGTGTCCGGGTATTGCCATTGGCGGCTACATCGTGAAGTCTGTTTTCCTGAACGCATTTGTAGAAACAGGTGTTGCATCCCGTACAGAATCTGCTGTCTAGTAGAATCGCATATTGTTTCATATTTCACTACCCTCCCTAGGCTTTTTTGATCCGAACATAAACATCCTCGACCCAGCCCATGCCGGTGGGATCGTGCTGTTTACAGATATTCGGATCCTTCTGCGGAATCAAATCGCCGTCCCGATAACCCCAGACACCGTGCTTAAGCCATTTAGAGCGGTGGCCGATGCCATGGAAGAGCATTACACAGTCATCCCGGGTGATGCGCGAAGACATGAAGACTTTTGATTTTACCGGCCTGGGCAGTTCCGGCATATGCTTGGGATTGGTCTCTAAGATGACCTCATCCCCGTTCTGCAAATTGAGTTTTTGGCCGGCCGCCGGGCTGATCCATACCGCATCGATATTGTTCTTGGCGGAAAGCATGTTGATAACCGGATTATCTATGAAGTTGGGGTCTGCATGCATGTGCCACCCGGCTCTGGTGATGAGCAGGGAGAATTGGTATTCCCCTTCAGACGAGGTCCAGCGGGGTTGGAAGGTGGGCAATCCATCAAAACCAACCTCGGCGAACTCATCGACATACATCTTCACCCGGCCATCAGGTCTGCCATAGCCAATTTCGCGAATGGTTTTGTAGTTCTCGTAAGGCTTTTTATCAATCCAGAAGCCGTTTTTGTTCTGCATGAAATCAGTACCGTCCTCAGCGGCTCCTACCGCTTGCAGGGCCGGGTCTTTCATGTTCCCCTTAATCAACTTGGCAGGATCGCTGCTGCCATCGGTGGTCCAATACTCAGGGGCTAAAGCCATACCTATCATATTAGCCACTTTGCCCCAGCCGATAACATCACCGGGAGGTTTCTGCACCGCATCGCCACCCACCAGGCAAGGCCATTTGGGATAATACTGCCTGATGTCCAGTTTGGATTCTTCATATTGATGGGGAGCCGGCAGTACATAGTCACACCAGTAGGCATTGTCATCAGGGTATAGATTCCAGTCTACCACCAGATCCATCTTTTCCAGAGCGGCTTCAGTCATCTGTGGTTGAATCAAGGCGAACAGGCCGCGATGCGGGCCCTTGAAAAACACCATCTTGGTGGTGCTGCCGTGATAGAGTCCATGCCCTACCATACCGTAATGCCCAGGTGCGCTGAAATCCCTATTCTTATAAATGTTGTCGGTCACCGGGAACTGATTGCGATAGTCAGCCGGGCTGGCGGGTTGTTGGGGATAAGGTTTGACAAGGGGATCCACATCTTCCAGCCAGGGAATCTTAACCCCGGACAGGAACAGCACCGCTCCGTCATGATCCAGAGACCCGGTCAGCATGTGCAGGATATTGATGGTCTGCATCAAGCGCCAGCTGTTGGAGTAGTTCGGTCCGGCCGCGTCGCGCTTCAGGTTGGGTATGCAGACGGTTGGGGCTGCTTGGGCAAACTCGCGGGCTATCCTGTCGATATCCGCAGCAGGCACCTCACTGATTTGTGCGGCCCAATCAGGAGTGCAATCCTTGAGGTTTTCCTGCAGCAATTGCAAGACCGGCTTGGCAGTAACCTGTTTGCCATTATAATCGAAGCTGAACGGTCCGCCATCGAAGGCCATATTATTGCAGTTGTTGACCGGGGCGGGTTTGCCGTCAGCCTGGCTCCAGGCCAGCCAGGTTCCCTGGGCATCAGTTAAGCGTTTTTTGGTCTCCAAATCGATCAAAACTCCGGCATCGCTGTAATCTTTCAAGAAATCAGCCTGATAAAGCTTGTTGTCTATGATCACTTTAGCCATGGCCAGAGCTACTGCCAGGTCGGTGCCGGGCTTAATAGCGTAGTATTCATCAGCCATGCCATCAGCCAGGGGGGTTTTTACCGGATTGAAGAAAATGATTTTAGTGCCGTTGCGTTTCCCCTCCACGATGTGGTTTAATATGCCGGCTTTAGCGGTTTTGCTGAAAGAATCGAAACCGAACCATACCATATATTTGGTCTGACTGTAATCATAACCCCACAATGAATGGGTCACCGTGTAAGTGCTGGAGTAATACTTATTAGGAGGATTGGTGATCATCAAGGAGTTAAGATAATAATGGGTGCCGAAACATTCAGTGCGCTGGTCGCTTCGGGTGACGCCCAGGGAGCGGCACAAACGGTTGCTGTAGGGATCCCCCGGTGAAGCAAACAAAATTTCTTCCCGCTTGTAAGTCTTCATTTTTTCGATGATCTCGTTGACCGCATCCTCCGACTTAACTGTCACCCAGCCGGGGTCTTCCCCTTCACCGCGCTTGGGATTGGTTCTTTTCAATGTAACCAGTAAACGGTCGGGATTGTACATGCCATCTACAAAGCCCAGGGCTTTGATACAGAACTTACCACGAGAAACCGGGTCGTCAGGCCGGCCTTCCAGGGTCAGGGCTCTTTCCAGTCCAGTCACCTGGTCTACCCCCACTATGACATCGTAATGGCAATCACATTCACAAGCCCGGGCACAAACCTGAGGGACTTTTTTCTTAGCCAGGTAGCGGGGTTTTTCCTGGGGATGCTCCCCAAAGGCGTAGGCTACATCGAAGTTCCTCAGCGGGGACTCTATTACCATTAGAGCTGTAGTGATACCGGTCCATTTTAGGAATGACCTTCTGCTTAGTTTTTTGTGAGTATTCATGGCTTCACTCCTTATGTCTCGTTTTGACTGCATTGATGGAAAATAAAGCAACTTTTCCGCGGAAACCTCCTTTTCTTCTATTTCTTTTACCTGGTATGGCGGGCTTTTAAATTAAATTAGGGTTGCAAATTGTATGCCAACCACCGGATGTGCCATAACTCCTGCGTTTGCTGTGCTTTATCGATATCGTTTTAAAAAAATCTTCTCCAGGTAATATCACAGTTGTTACAATCAGATGCCAACTGTTTGTTACACTCTGTCGCCTATTTGTTACAGCTTGCAGATCTATTTCAGTCAACAATCTGGTGGCAATTAATCGAGGCTTATTGTATACTCAACTTAGGATGGTATATTGGTATACCACCTTCCCATTCACACCTCGTATCAAATTAAGGGAGTCAGCAATATGTATAAACCAATTGCCAGAGCACGTGAGGCTCAATCGGTAAGATTATATGAGATCATTATCAAACGGGTTAAGGATATGATCCTGGAAGGCAAGCTCAAAGTAGGCGACAAATTGCCCTCGGAACGTGAACTGGCAGAAATGTTTCAGGTCAGCAGGGTGCCGGTGCGGGAAGCCTTAAAGATAATGGAGTTCATGGAAATTATCCAGTATATCCCCGGGGACGGGGTTTACCTTAAACATGTCGATATCAACGACCTGCTCTCCAAGATTGATTTTATGATAGAAACCAGCAGTGACATCATTTCCGACTTATTTGAAGCCCGGCAGGCCATAGAACTCAAAGCGGTTGAACTGGCCGCCGTCAGACGCACTGAGGCCGATATACAGGCCATGGGCCAAATTCTCCAAGAAATGGAAGCCGATATTGCCAGGGGGGGAGACGGCATTCAGGCCGCCACCCAATTCCACACCGCGATAAGTAAAGCATCCAAGAATAAAGTGATAGCGCGTATAAATGACCTTTTGATCACCCTGACGGAGATGTCCCGGGAAAATTCCTTGAGAAAACACGGGTTGGCTCCGGTAGCCCTGCTATCTCACCGGCAAATTCTGCAGATGATTAAAGAGCAGAACGGCCCCGAAGCCAAGAGAATGATGCAAGAACACCTTGACAACACGGAAGAGTCTGCTCGCAGTGATTAGCTGGCTTAAGACGGCAACTGTTTCGAAGTAATACAGGGCTGATGCGGTTCAAAGATATTTAGGTCTGGTTGTATGGGGATTCCCAGATGTTGAGGCATGATTGTTGTTTTACTGGTATACCAATATACCGGTATACGCTAAAGCCGAAAGATTTGATAGAGGTGATTTTATGCCTAAGCCCCAAGCCATTGACACCGTCACATCCAACTTCTCAGATGAGTTTTCCCTCCCCGAAATAGCCTCATCATGGCAGCGTTCGCAACAGGCTGGAGTCGACCCCCACAAGAAATTACACAGCAGCTTCCCTGCGGAAAGAGCTAAATCTGTTGCCGATTATGCCGAACTGATAGATATTGCCGTGGCGGCTATGAACGATATTTATAAATCCGTAAAAGGCAGCGGGTTTCATGTAGTATTGACAGATGAGGAAGGCTGGGTTATCGAAAGCATCCCGCCCCTGAAGCCAATCAGTTTGAATAATTGGAGCGAGGAATTCCTGGGGACTAACGCCCTGGGAACCTCTATACAGATGCAAAAAGCCATACAAATTACCGGATCAGAGCATTTCCATCATGATCTGGCGATCTACACTACCTCAGCGGTACCCATTTTTGATTATCACGGGACCTTAACCCTGGTTTTAGGTCTGATCGGGCCCAGTTACGAAGACCATTCCCGCGTACTCTCCATGCTGCATAAAGTGGTTAAGATTATCGTGAACAAATGGCAGGTGGCCGAACAGGATAAGCAGCTATCGGTTTACAGCAGGCGCCTTAAAGACATCTTCAATCTTATGGCGGACGGGGTGATTATAGTCACTAATGCCGGCGAAATTGAAGACCTAAATCAGTCGGCGGTCAAAATCCTCGGCAAAAAAGCCCAGGGATACAGCTCCGTAACCTTAAAAAAACTGTTTGAGGGCAAAGCTTGTTTCGATTTAATGCTTAATGCCGGCATTCCTTTTAATGATGTTGAATTGCTCCTGGATTGCCCGACCGGCCGGGTTCATTGCCTGGCATCAGGGCAGCCCAGCCATGACGATAAGGGCAGTATCACCGGCGGCATCATCGTCTTGCACAGCATCGACAGGGTACACCGCCTGGTCAACAGCGTCTGTGGGACCCGGGCGGAGCTAAACTTCGATGACATTATCGGCCTCAGCCACCCCATTAAGGAAACCGTTAAACTCGCCCGGGTTGCTGCCAGTACCATGAGTAATATGATGCTTCAAGGTGAGAGCGGCACCGGAAAAGAGATCTTCGCCCAGGCTATTCATAATCACAGTCCTCGCTGCCAGGGACCTTTCGTGGCCATCAACTGCGGAGCCATTCCCCGGGAACTGATTGGAAGCGAACTATTCGGCTATGTAGATGGCGCATTTACCGGGGCCAGGCGAGGGGGCAAAGCCGGCAAGTTCGAGATGGCTGCAGGCGGTACCCTTTTCCTCGATGAAATCGGGGACATGCCGCTGGATCAGCAGGTGGTTTTACTGCGGGTCTTGCAGGATAAAATGGTAACCCGCATTGGCGATTCCAAGAACATCCCAGTAGATGTGCGCATTATTTGCGCCTCCAACAAGGATTTGCTGGAAGAAGTAGAAAACGGCAATTTCAGGCAGGACCTCTACTATCGTCTGAATGTGATTTGCATTACCATACCACCGCTAAGGGATAGAAAAGACGACATCGCTTTGCTAATGCAGCACTATTTGATGAAGCTGGGTGTTGCGCCGATAATTATGGAAAGAATTATGAACCCTGCGGTTATGCACTGTCTGGCCAGATACAACTGGCCTGGCAATGTGCGTGAACTGCAAAATGTCGCTGAAAGACTGGCCATCATCGCAGACACCCAGCCCATCACCCCATCAGACCTGCCCCCCGAAATTTGCACCCTGCGTCATACCCCGCCGCTGAATACCGGGCATAGCCTTTCCGATTCAGAGGCGCAACTCACTTACGCCCAGAAAAAGAAACGACTGATTGCCGAAAAAGAAGCGGAACTCATTATAGATCTGTTGGAAAAGCACCGCGGCAATCTCACCGAAGTAGCTAAAGCCATGGGATTTTCCAGAACCACCCTGTACCGCAAGCTCGAACTCTATCACATCTCTAAAGCCCATCGTTAGCCGTCGTTGTTACCGGCCGCTGTTAACGAACATCGATGATAAAGTCTGCTTTATGACAGGTAATAGGATTATTGTGCCTCATGATGCCGTCGCCACAGCCGCTTATATACCCGGCAGCCGCGACGGAGGTATGGAATTTAAGCAGGATCATCATCTATTTGCCGGTAACACCCCGCATGGTCACAAATGCCATAGCATTCTCCGGGATCATACCACATCAGGCCTTTATCAGCCTGCCGCCCCATTATGATAGGCCTGTCCAGAAGCCAGCAGCTCAGATAGGTTACCGGCGCTCCGCGATACATATTGCACCTTTTGGTTGAATATATCTTGGATAAGACCGTTCTCAAATAACGATCAGGGTTATAAGAAATCTTCGGAAAGGAGGACTTACGGTGAGTGATGACATGGCGAAATGGCTGGCGATAATCGGCATTTTATTAGGCGTCCTGGGTTTCTTCTGGCAGCCTATGATTATGGGAAGCGTCGCAGTCGCAGCAGGTGTGGCCGGCCAGTTTTCAACCCGTAAAAAACTGAGTTGGGTCGCTGTCGCCGCAGGAGTCATGGCTCTAGTCCTGGGATTTATTTAACGCATTGTCTTAGTGGTGTTTAGATATGGGGATGGTTCTCCGGTTGCACTATCAAAACGAGTATAACTGGAGAAACTATCCCTTTGTTTAATAATTTTAATTTTTTTGTTGAGGAAATAGGATGAATATTGTAATATTGACTGTAATTTCAGACAAAGAAACCGGCCCCGGTTTGAAGAGGATCAAGAGATCTAGCCAAAAATTTTTGTCATCCATAGTTCCTTATTTAATCGCCGTGTAATTATTCCGTGCGGCAGCTTTGGCAGCGTCAAGATCGGGCATGCCATCAACCCAGCTTTACAGCAGGCTGAAAACTGACCTGTGGCTCTGACCGACCCGGATCTGGTCAACGCCTTTTTACTGCCGTGAACCCGCCAAGTTGTTGAAAACCCACGGTGTGAAGACAATGGCGCCCATCAAAACAGGTTAAATCTCCACAGCTTAAGGTATAGCGGAAATGTTGACAGAAAAATAGCAGGTCAGTACAATAAATGCAATATACAAATTGACGATAATAGGGAATAGTAAGCTGATCCTTGGGCTACAGAGAGCCGCTGTTTGGTGCGAGGCGGTCAAAGAGGCAAGCAGAACTCATCCTGGAGTTGCCGACCGAAATCATTTGTGAAAGTAGGCCCGGACGGAACTTTCACCGTTAAAAGGAAGAGGATAACGGATCTTAAGATCCGCATCCTGATGGAGTGAACGGCAACCTAGCCGTTAATTTGAGTGGTACCGCGGAGTTAAACCCTTCGTCTCAGAGTTCTGAGCGAAGGGTTTATATTTTTATCAAATAGGTGGTTTTGATCCAGGATGATCTTGGCAACCTGCAACTATTTTTAGATAAGGGAGACAGCCGGTAGCGGCTGGGCGCCCCTTAATTATCCGCTGCTGCCCGATTGGCTCATAAAGCTAAGGGAGGAGCAATTGACGAATGCACAAGTACTATTTAGAGAAGACCGTTATAAGGGGCGCGGGGTTTGTGTAGAGTTTTGTCCTCATATATATTTATTGGGAATTTTCTGATGACAGAAGCATGGGAGGCAATCTGGATTCATTGAAAGCTTCAGATAACGTGTACCCCTGACGGCACCATGGAAGAATGGAGGAACAACATGTTGGAACTAAGAATCAACGGGTTTGGCGGACAGGGCTCGGTTACCCTGGCTCACTTGTTAGCGCAGGCAGCCTTGGAAAACGGTGAGCAGGGACAGGCCTTGCCTTTCTTCGGGGTGGAACGCCGCGGAGCGCCGGTGCGGGCAGCAGTGCGCATGTCCCCCACCACGATCCACGCCCACAGTCAATGCGAGCTGCCGGATTATGTGGTAGTGATGAGTGAAAAGCTCACCGAAGCTGCGGTCGGTGAAGGTATCACTGAGATCGGCACCGTGATCATCAATGCTCCCCAGGCTGCAGCCGTGGGGATGCACCCCACCTGGCAGGTGGACGCCGACGCCATTGCCCGCGAAGCCGGATTATTCTCCGCCGACGGACCCATGATCAATATTCCGCTGTTTGGCGCGGTGTGCCGGGTCTTAAGCATCCCACAAAATATTATGGAGCAAACCATCCTTAATAAATGGCCGGGGAGTGGCGAGCGCAATCTGGGGGCCGCCGGCAAGGCTTATAACAGCGTAACGCAAATCAGCATATAGCCCGCTTTATATTTGGATTAGCGAAAGGAATGGAAATAAATGAAATCAGTTACGAAAGCCTACCGCCCCATTTCCTGGCCGATGAAGGGAGCCGGCGGGGACACCGGTTCCTGGCGGGCGCACCGTCCGGTGGTTGACACTCAGCTATGCACCAAATGCCAATTCTGCTGGGTATATTGTCCGGAAGCGGTTATTGACCGCCATGAAATTACTATTGATTACCGCTATTGCAAGGGCTGTGGCATATGCGCCACAGAATGCCCCACCGGCGCCATCAGCATGGAAAAGGAGGAGTAGCCGTATGAAAGCAGCACAAGTTAGAATGGAAACTGGCGCCTATGCTGCGGCCTTGGCCGTAAAAAGCGCCCGGGTGGACGTAGTACCCGGCTACCCCATCACCCCCCAGACCAGCATTATGGAAGCGGTGGCCGCCATGGTTGAAAGCGGGGAGCTGCACGCCCGCTTCATTCCGGTGGAAGGCGAACACAGTGTTCTGGCTGCTGCCGTGGCCGCTGCCGCTGCCGGCGCCCGGGTTTTCACAGCCACATCGGCCAACGGCCTGCTGTATATGCACGAAGTTTTACACATGGCTTCCGGCGGACGCTTACCGGTGGTAATGTGCAACGTCAACCGCGGTATTTTTGCCCCCTGGACCCTGTGGGCCGATCATCAGGATTCATTTGCCCAGCGCGATACCGGCTGGATCCAATATCACTGCTCCTCCAATCAGGAAGTGTTTAACACTATTTTGCAGGCCTTCCGCGT
>NZ_DCEA01000001.1:99171-99298 GCF_002316705.1 Syntrophomonas sp. UBA1041 | reverse complement strand
CGGTGGCATAGCCTTTGAAACCGAACTGCCACAGCATACCGATTTGGTGGACTTCTGCGCCGCCCACTTTAAAGGGCTTAAAGCGCTTGGTCACACAAGCCAGGGCCTCGATGTCACCCCGGGTGGT
>NZ_DCEA01000001.1:60137-98972 GCF_002316705.1 Syntrophomonas sp. UBA1041 | reverse complement strand
GCCTCGATGTCACCCCGGGTGGTAGAGACAATAACCTTGGCACCGTTCTTGATCCCTTTATCCCGGGCCAGTTCCTCACTGAGCTCAACAAACATATTGGGCATCAACTCGGCCAGCCAGGGCAGGTTGCGAGTCAAAGCGCCGGTCTGCCAGTGCTCGGTTACCCGGTAAGTAGTAGCGATTATAGGATAATCTTCCTTCTTACCTTGCTTCTCGGGTTCCCATACTTTGGCTATCGGGTTCATAGGCTGCTTGTTGACAATTGGTGGCACCGGAGATTCCCAGGGCTCATAATGTTCAGGGAAAGGTCCATCCTTAAAGGATGCCAGCGTTGCAAAGAAACATCCTTTGCCTTCAGGACGCATGATAAATGGATCATTAAAAGCCGGCTTGTCAGGTCCGGTGGTCTTAATGAAGTCGGGAACATCCCAACCTGCCCAAGCGCCTGCTCCATCCCACCACACCAGGGGGTCGGTGTCGCCCGGCCAGGGGGTTACTCCATCAGGCTGTACTGAGCAACGGTTGTATATAATTCTTCGGTTGACTGGCCAAGCCCAACCCCAGTTGGGGAACAGTCCCAAGCCGCTGGGGTCTTCTTTCTTGCGCAGCTGCGGTTTGTAGATCATCTTGCCGTCTTTCCAGGTGGTACCGCCGCAGTAAATCCAGTTGCCGCAGGCTGTACTGCCATCATCCTTTAAGAGGGCAAAGCCTTCCACCGGCTTGCCGTCGGCGACGGTATAACCGCACAATTCATTGGCCACTTTCATAATATCGGGTTCTTCTTCGCCATGCTGACCATCGTAATCCCAGGTCATCTTGTTTATGGGTTCATCCTCAGGCCTGGTGCTGTCTGCATACAAGGCTTTGATCTTCTTGCCTAATTCATTGTAAATCCACAGGTCGGCTTTGGATTCTCCTACCGGATCAGCGCCTTTCCAGCGGAACTGCACCCAACGGCCGGTTTGGGCTGCGGTGCCCTCTTTTTCATATACAGCAGCCGCAGGAAGGAAAAATACCTCGGTAGCTATATCCTTGGGGGTTAAGCGGTGTACCTTTTCATTCTCTACCGCTCTCTCCCAGGCGGTATGACTCCAGAACTCGGCGCTCTCATTGAGCCACAGATCGATGGAAACCATCCATTTCAGTTTGGTCAATGCGGTCTGTTCTTTATTGGCGCTGGGACC
The DNA here is from genome assembly GCF_002316705.1 of Syntrophomonas sp. UBA1041. Taxonomy (NCBI): domain Bacteria; kingdom Bacillati; phylum Bacillota; class Clostridia; order Eubacteriales; family Syntrophomonadaceae; genus Syntrophomonas; species Syntrophomonas sp. UBA1041. The sequence goes on along the minus strand of NZ_DCEA01000001.1, from coordinate 97,788 downwards.
GCCTACCACCGGATTGGATCCGTTGATAAAGAGACCGTCGATTTCGCCTTTATACATGGCTTCAAATAAGCCGATGTGCGAATAATTCTTGGTGTCCTGACGCTTGGGTATATAGTGATATGCAAAATCGTTGGCTTCGGTAGCGGCATCGCCATACCAGGCTTTCAAAGTACTGACGATCCACTTGGAGGTGTTGACTTTCCAACCGGAATACTTGACCCCGGCCGCGACCAGAGCCCGCAATTCAGTCAGATTGGTAAAAGGCAACTTGCCAACCCCGGGGGTTGTCTTGCGAATATAGGAAATCAAGTCTTTATAGGCAGCGCTTGCAGTAGGGGAATCAATGTAGCCGGGTAAAATGTGGAAAAGCAGAGCCATATCCGTGGCCCCCTGCACATTATTCTCCCCGCGCAGAGCATTTATTCCGCCGCCGGCTCTGCCCATATTGCCCAGTAGAAGCTGCACTATAGTGAAAGCCTTGACATTCTGGGATCCAACGGTATGCTGGGTGATGCCCATAGCATAGTTGATGCAGCCGGTTTGATCCGGAGCACTGGTAGAGCAATATAGTTTTAAGACTTCCTCATATTTTTTCTTGGGACTGCCGGTGATAGAGCAGACCGTATCGATATCGTAACGGGAATAGTGTTTCTTCATGAGCTGGAATACACAGCGCGGATCCTGCAAAGTCGGATCCTGCATGATGTTTCCGCCTTCATCGTATTTATAGTCCCAGGAACTTGTATCGTATGAACCCTTGGCGGTATCAAAACCGCTGAAGAGACCGTCCTGAAAATCGAAATCATCTCTGATCAGGAAGGCTGCATTGGTATAACTTAACACATAGTCCTTATGATAAAGCTCATTATCCAGGATGTACTTTACCATGCCCCCTAAAAAAGCGATGTCGGTACCCGAACGCATGGGGCAATAGATGTCAGCAATTGCTGAAGTACGAGTAAAGCGGGGATCCACATGAATGATCTTAGTCTGACGCTGGGGATCAAACCTGCCCTTCATAAGCCATTTCATTCCGATAGGATGATTCTCCGCCATGTTGCTGCCCATTATCAGGGCTACATTGGTGTTTTTGAGGTCGATCATGTGATTCGTCATGGCGCCTCGTCCAAATGCTGGTGACAAACCTGCCACCGTGGAGCTGTGTCAGATACGGGCCTGGGTTTCTAAAAATACCACACCCAGGGAACGCATCATTTTGGCTAAAAGATAGCACTCCTCATTATCCAAACCGGTTCCACCGATAGAGGCGATCTTCTCGGTACGGTTTACAATTATTTCAGTACCGTCAGCGATTTTTTCCTTATGAATAAAACTTGCGTCACGGGTCTCCTTGATCCGCTGGGCAATTTCATTCAACATCCAGTCCCATTCTTTTTCTTCCCACTTCTCACTACCGGGTGCCCTGTATAATGGCTTTTTAACCCTCTTAGGGTTGACTACCTGATGCCCGGTCTCCGGCTCATAGATCTCTCTAAGATTGAACATAGCAGAACCCTTTGAACAAGCACAACCTTCATTGATGGGATTGTCAGGGTCGCCTACTACGCTCAGCAGTCTGACGAACTTGCCTTCAGCATTCTTCTCGGCATATACGACCAGACCGCATCCAGAAGCACAATAGGGGCACACCGTCGGTGTTGGGGTTACGTTTTTGATCCTTAGTTCCTTAATAGCCGCAGCAGTGGCTTGCATATCAAAACCAAGATCCACAACCGCAAAGCTGGCTGCGGTTCCACCGGCTAATTTGAGGAACTGACGACGCGTAACCTTCATTCCATCCCCACTCTCCTTTCCCATATTTATTTTTATAAAACTCCCAACACATTATAGCATCCCGCCGGCAATATCGACACCCATAACCTTTAGCCGGGGTTTTATATATTAAGTCTGCCGGTTTGTAACAATGGCTATGGGTATTCAAATTACGGGATAAAAGACTCTTCCCTCCCTTCAAAGGCTATCGTTGCTGCATTAAAAAAAGCCCTAATACGCCTTCTTATTATTTCGACAGAGAATTTTAAAATCCTTGCCGGGCTCGAATGGGTATTGTAGTATAACTAAAATATATCATAAGTATAATCTAATGCAACTTATTAGCAGCTAAAACCTGGCCGGACAGTTCCAGATTATACCCTCCCATTTTTCGCAGCCTTTCTTGAAAATCAGGGCTTTGTAAAGCCTCCAATAACAATTCCGTCCAGGCTTCGGGGATAAGGTCGGTCAATATACACAAATCATACTGCTCCTCCGCCAGGGGGATAAAGTCCAGATCCATAACCCGGGCACTGGCCATGATGCCCAGTCCGCAATCGCAAGCATCGTTTTTCACCGCCGCGGCTACCGCCAAATGAGTGTATTCCTCCCGGGTGTATCCATTGATCCCTGCTGGGTCCACCCCATCCCGTTTGAGCAGATAATCCAACAGGATTCGAGTCCCGGCCCCTTTTTGTCGATTGATGAAGCGTATGCCGGGGTCTAGCAATTGTGCCAAACCGGTAATCCCCAAAGGATTGCCCTTCTTCACTATCAAGCCTTGCTGCCGCCTGGCTACATTGATCAAGCGCCAGTTCTTTCCGCTGAGATAACGCTGAACATAGCTGATATTGTAGTTGCCTTGCTCAGTATCCAATAAATGTATGCCGGCCATATGGGTCTCGCCGCGCATCAGGGCCATCAGACCGCCCATACTGCCTACATTGGTCGATAAAAGGCGGATCTCGTGCCGGCGGCGCAGGTAATCAATCAACAGGTCGATACACAGGTCATGACTTCCCATGCATACCAGCGAGCGCTCGATCTCATGCCTGGGGCGCATCAAAACTGCCTGGCTGTATTCCCCGACGTTGATACCTTCCTGGCCGCTGGAGATTTTGATGACCCCGTCAGCCCTGACCAGGTTGGAGGATATGCCCGCACCTCTGCTCAAAGGATAGGCCAGATAGCGATCCTGCAATTTGGCCAGATTTACATATACGAATTCGTCCACTCCCATGGGGGAGGCTATTTTCCTGGTCAGCTGGCACTGCATTTCCTCGGGTTCAGGTACAACCAGGCCTTGTCTTCTATATATTAGTGGTCTGGCAAACAGGGTAAAAACCAGCTGTGCGGAGACCGGGTAACCTGGAACCCCTATGACCGGTTTATTTTCGCCGATCAGTCCTAATATGGCGGGTTTGCCGGGTTTAATCGCCAGGCCATGATTGAGAACCCTCCCCAGGCTGGCTATAATAGCGGATGTATAGTCTTCTCTGCCTGCAGAGGAGCCTGAGCAGATAACCAGGAGGTCAGATTGCGGCTCCATTTCCCGAACTGCCTGCAGCAGTTTGTCCCAATCATCTTCAACGATGGAGTGGCGAATGGTCTTAGCTCCCCATCCCTGGCACAATGCTGCCAGCATATAGCTATTTGATTCCACGATCTTACCGGGTTCTAAATCAGGGGAAGCGGTTGGCACTAATTCAGTGCCGGTAGGAATGATCCCCACTACCGGCTGTTTGAAAACCGCCACTTTATCTACCGCAGCACTGATTAAGGCCGCGATTTCATAACTGCCCAGGGGATATGAGCTGGGTACGATCATATCTTGGGCTACCAGATCTTCGCCCACTGAGCGGATGTGCTGCCAGGGAACCGCGGCTTTGATTATTTCAGCCTCATTGCCGAAAAAGTTGACGTCTTCGATCATAATTACGGCATCATATGGCGGGGGTACATAATCACCGGTATCCACCATTAAATAACTGCTTTCAGCTATTCTCACCGGGGTGGTTTCACTGGCAGTATAGGTATCTTTTGCCCGCACCGCAATGCCGTCCATAGCGGAAGCCTGGTAATGCGGCGAAGAACGCTTTGACAGGACCGGCCGGGAGGTAACCCGTCCCAGGCAATGGCCTACATCCACCCATTCTTCACCGGTTTTAAAGAAACCGGCTTCATTTAAAGCCTGGTTGAAGCTTAACATGGCTTCCTGCAAAGGGGTATTCTTGATATATATATTTCTTTTCATGCTGTTATAGACTCCTGGTGTTTTCAATTATTGTATCGCACCGCATTAAAAAACAAAACCAGCCTCAAGGAAAATTGACGCTGGTAATTAATCGGAGGCGCAAAGCCGTCAGTCAATTTTATCTTACCGGGTGTTTAAGTATAATAACTATAAGGGCAGGATCATCTTCCGCCCCATTAACATGTCTGAGAGGATGTAAACATGGGCGAGTTTTTGCAGGTGGTAAGTTACGAAGAGGCTATCGTCAGGCTAAAGAGCAGGCTCAAGCGGCCCGGGGAAGAACAGTGCCCGCTGGGCCGATCCAGGGGGCGGATATTATCCCGGGCGATTGCCAGCCCTGAAGATATGCCGGGTTTTAATCGGTCGACAGTAGACGGCTATGCGGTAAATGCCCTCGATAGTTTTGGGGCCAGCGAATCCCTGCCGGCCTTTTTCCAATATATCGGCGCGGTTCCCATGGGGGCCGCTCCAGACTTTTCCATCAGCTCCGGCCAGTGCGCCTGGATCCCTACCGGGGGCATGCTCCCCGCCGGCAGTGATGCCGCTATAATGGTGGAGTACACCGAAAGGCTGGGTGACGACACCATACTGGTCTACCGCCCGGGCAGCCCCGGGGAGAATGTGATGCGAAAAGGGGAAGACATATCCCGCGATGCAGATCTATTTGCCGAAGGGCACCTCCTGCGCCCTCAGGATATCGGGCTTTTGGCTTCGCTGGGAATCAGCCGGGTACCGGTTATCAAGCCTTATCTGGTCGGCATCATCAGCAGCGGTGATGAAATGGTTCCCATTGAAATGCCGCCGAATCCCGGACAGGTTCGGGATGTTAATTCATACAGCCTGGCGGCGGCGGTTGAAGAGAGGGGACATCGGGCCCAAATCTATCCGCTGGTCAGGGACGATGCGGATCAGCTAAAAAGGATGGTGGCTCAATCACTTGAACAAAACGATATAACCCTGCTGTCCGGAGGCAGTTCTGTGGGAATCGCCGACCTGACCCTGGATGTCTTGTTGTCGTTTGAGGAAGCGCAGCTGCTTTTTCACGGATTGGCGGTGAAACCGGGAAAACCAACCATGGGAGTGAGTATTAAAGATAGACTGGTAATAGGTTTGCCAGGTCATCCGGTTTCAGCGTTGATGATGTTCAATGTATTGAGCCATCAACTCTTAGACAGCAGGAGAAATCTTCATGTCCATGCCAGGCTGACCCAGAATATCGCCTCACAGCCGGGGAGAGACGACTTCGTGCCGGTTTATCTCAGTGAAGGGGCAGGCCACTGGGAGGCCCGCCCCCTGTTGGGAAAATCGGGTTTAATGAGTATCCTGGCCCAGGCCAATGGCTTTATTCATATAAAGGCTGTCGACCAGGGATTAAAGGGTGGGGAGGTTTGCCGGGTTTATCCGTTTTAAGCCTCAAAGCCCCAGTTGATTCTGCCATGAGGCTGCTATTTGCTGCCGGCGGGTTTCAATCGCTGCAAAATCCATAGCCGGTACGTAATAATGTTCCAGTTCATCGTGCCATTTTTTGGCGGTCTGCAAGATTTGCACGGCATCGGTGATGCCCTGGTTGTAGCGGTGGACGGCAGCAAAGATCAGCTTGGCCCGGGCCGATACGCCTTCATTGTCCAGCAGCTGATCGAAATCAAGCTGGCGCTTGAGCTTCAGGCCTTTTAGTATTTCTTTATAAGGAAGCAATCCGGACCCTATATCGATCAATAAAGCATTGCTGGACGGTACCAGGATATAATCGATATCATGGGGATCCACAGGATTGTGAAAAACCTCGCCATATATCCCGCCCTGCTCCATCAGGTTTCTGGTATGGGCAAACAAATCCTGCACCCCTGCTCCTGGACTGCCTTTTACCGCGAAGATAGCGGTATGATTATCGATCAAGGTTTCCAATTTGGTTATCAGTCCGCCCGGGGTCAGAGCCCCGGCAAACAGATGCCTTAAGGGGCGGTATTCCGACACCGAACCAGCCAGGAAATCGGCAGTCAATGCCTGAAGATTACGGTTAAGGGATTTGCTTACACGGTTTTCACCGTAGTAATCCTTGAGTTCGTCATAGGCGATGCCACATTCTTTGAGGCGGCTGTAAGCCCGCATAAAACACCTGGAGATTTCCCGGGTCAACTGCACAATCTCTTGGCGATGGGGCTTTATCATGTCCTGATGCCAATAATCGCCCAGGTTAAGGATTTCGTCTACAGCGCCGGGGTAAACCGGATCTACCACATGCGGACTGGTGCCATCCAACAAGCAGAACTGCTGCTTGCCGATGACGATGCCGTCCAGAGAAGACGGGTCTGAGGAACATCCATGCTCCTCGACGTCCACGCCCAGCCGGGAGAAATGATCCCCGACTTTCTTCATGAAACTGGACTTTCCCACTCCGGGTCCGCCTTTGAGGATGATTTTTTGAGCAACCTCTGGCCCCACTATCTGGTCATAGAAAGAATAAAAGCCAAAACGGGTATTGCCGCCCGGGTAAACATATCGACGGATTGCCATATTTTGCACCCCCATTTCAACATTAACCGCACAGTCGTCATTAAATCTATATGGCTAAAAGCTAAAAATATGTGGTCATACTTCTTGAATACAGCATTCCCGGCTTTGCAGAAACGCCTTCAAGAATTTACTGCGGTGGATGTCGTCTTCATTTATAATTGATAAGAAATCCCGGCCAACCAGCAGCCGATTGTAATGAAGCGCATTTTTATCTTGCGATGGGAGAGGAAATATGGATCAGCCTTTATGGGTATTACGCCAATATGATATTGTACAAGCCCAAGCCATGGCGGAGCGACTGGGCATCAGCACAGCGGCTGCGATCCTGTTGCAGCAGCGTGGCTGCCGGAGTGAAGAACAATGCCGTTATTTTTTGTCACCCCGATTGGAAGATCTTACCCCCCCGCTGTCCATGAGCGGGATGGCAGCGGCCGTAGAGATCATTCAGCGAACTGTTGACGCTAAACGGCCTATTGTAATCTTTGGGGATTATGACGTTGATGGTGTCTGCAGCATCGTTATTTTACGGGAATGCCTGGAAAGGCTCGACGCTGAGGTCGATTATTATATACCCGACCGATTCCAGGAAGGCTACGGCCTTAATACCCAGGCCGTACAGCAACTGGCCCAGCGGGGATTTGGATTGCTGATAACAGTGGATTGCGGCATCAGGTCAGTGGAAGAAGTGGCTGCAGCCAGGCGTTCGGGTCTGCAGGTCATAGTCACCGATCACCATCTGCCGGGAGATATTCTGCCTGAGGCGGATGTGATTATCAATCCCCATTTGGATCAAATGGAGGACTGCAAAAATTTATGCGGGGCCGGGGTAGCTTACCAACTGGCCAGAGCCTTGGGATCAGTACCGGACAATGACTCCTGGCTGGATCTGGCTGCTCTGGCCACCCTCGCCGATATAGTCGATTTAAACGGCGATAACCGCATCCTGGTCAAGCATGGTCTGCAGCGCATGTCTGTTACCGACCGGCCGGGATTGAGGTGTCTGATGGAAACCGGCGGAATCAAACCTGGTGAGGAAATAAGCTCCTGGCAGATAGGTTTCATATTGGGCCCGCGGCTCAATGCGGCCGGCCGGCTCAGCCATGCCCGGCTCAGCGCGGAGCTGCTCTATACTCGAGACGAACAGCAAGCCCTTTATCTAGCCGAGGTTTTGAACCGGCTGAACGATGAGCGCAAGCAAACCGAGGAAATCATACTGCGCGAAGCCTCCCTGAGAATAGCTCATCAACCTCAAATTCTGCAGAACAATGTTTTGGTTTTGGACGGTAAACAGTGGCACCACGGGGTTCTGGGCATTGTGGCCTCCAGGCTTAGTGAAATACATCGGAAACCGGTAATTCTTATAAACTGGGATGACGACAGCGGGCGTGGTTCATGCCGCAGCATCGAGGGCTTTGACATTCATCGGGCTCTTCAAGCCTGTCAGAATCACCTCCTGCAATACGGGGGGCACCCTATGGCCGCCGGGCTTACCATCGATAAAAACCAGCTGACTTTTTTCATTGAGGCCCTGGAGCGCTGGAGTCAGGAATCGGGCCAGGCCGGCGCCAGGGAGGAACGCCACTTCATCGACCTTGAAATTGACCCGGCTCAGATAAACTGCGATTTATGGCATGAGATTCAGGCCCTGGAGCCTTTTGGCCCTGGCAATCCGGTTCCGGTTCTGGCGGTACGGGGAGTGGAATTGCAGCAGGCGGCTATGATCGGTGCGGAAGGTCAGCATTTCAGGGCGCGTATGCAGGGTTCTAATCTCAATGTGATTGCATTTAGGAAACCTCAATATGCTGATTTCAAGGCTGGTCAATATCGTGCCGATCTCACTTTTCAGCTTAATCGCAATGAATTTCGGGGCAGGACCAGCCTGCAGCTTAAGATCAGACAGATGAAACCCGCTTATCAGTGGGATATGAGCGCGGAGACTCCCTTGAGACCATGGCTTCGGGAAGCCCTGGGCCTTCTCGAACAGCAGCGGGCCGTCTTGCTTATAGCGCCTACTTATCGCGTATTGAATAAACTGCAACAAAGTCTGGAATTGTGGCTTTGCGAAGCGGCGCTGCATGGCCTGCACGGCCACTTGTCCGCAGCACAGCGGCAGGCCGGGGAGCAGGCTTTATTGTCCGGTGACCCGGGTTTATACTTGGTCAGCAGTGCCTATCATTATTATCTGCAGAAAAAACAGTCTGAGGCCCTAAACGCTCTTCACAGCATTGACGTGCTGAAGAGCCAGGCCGAAGGGGCGGCGGCCCGTGATCAGGACAATGGGGAAAACGGTCCCCTGACACTTAATAGCGGCATAAAAGCGTATACTGTAAAATCAGGTGAGATGCCGGATCGGGGGCGTTTCGCGGTTTATGTCAATCGCCTCAAGACGATACAGAACTTAAGAGCCGGGATCAATCCGCTGTTTTCGGAAGCCGGTCTGGGCGACATACAGCAGCGCCGCAGGGTCAGGCGTCAGTTTGTCCAGGCCAAGGAGGGGTTTTTACTTACCGACGGCAATGCCTGTGGTATGCCCATAGGCGAGATAGACGGGGTGTGGATGGCTGATTTGCCTTTCAGCACTGCGGAAATCGACCACATCTGGAATGAAATGGGAATAGGGACGTCCTGCCCGCTGGTCCTGCGCTTCAATCAAAGCCAGGTCGATGCCAACCAGATCTACCTGGGCCGCCTCTATCCCGATACGGAGCGGATAAGGTCTATGTTGCCGGCCCTGCGGTCTTTGGGGCATGGAGTGCTGCAGGGGGAGGTTTCCCAGTTCTGCCAGGTCTTATCAAGAATCACCGGCCGTCAGGTAAGCGCACTGGATTTGCAGTCCGTACTGCACGTACTTGATGATCTGGGCTTGTGCCAGTTTAAGAAAAAGGGTAGTATTATGGCAATAAAGTTTATGTTTCATGCCAAAAACAGCATTAATATGTCTGAATCCCCCTACTATCTGGAGGGCCTGGCTGAAAAAAAGGCATTTCACGACCTGGCTAACGAGCTTCAACAAATGCCGCTTTGGTGATGTTTATGGATCCACAATTGCAGCATATACTGGATAAGGTAAGCTCTTATGATCCGGATGCCAATCTGGCTCTCATAACCAAGGCATATCAATACGCCAGTAAAGCGCACGAAAATCAAAAGCGAATATCCGGCGACCCCTATATCAGCCATCCGGTTGAAGTAGCCTTAATCCTGGCGGACATCGAAATGGATGCTGCTTCGATATGCGCTGCCTTGCTTCATGATGTGGTAGAGGATACCATTGTAACCTATCAGGATGTGGTCAAGGAGTTTGGCGAAGAGATTGCCCTGCTGGTAGAAGGGGTAACCAAGCTCTCCCGGATAAATTTTAAGACCAAAGAAGACGCCCAGGCCGAAAACCTGCGTAAAATGTTTATCGCCATGGCTAAGGATATCCGGGTCATACTGATAAAACTGGCTGACCGCCTGCATAATATGCGCACCCTTAATTATCAAAGTGAAAGCAAGCAAAAGGAGATTGCCACCGAAACCCAGGAAATATTCGCTCCTTTGGCCCACCGGCTGGGCATTTTCAAATTTAAATGGGAACTTGAAGATCTGGCCTTTTCTTTCCTGGACAATCAAACCTACCGCGAAGTGGCCACACGTCTGAAATTTAAACGCAAACAGCGTGAAGAATATGTCAATGAATTGATCGAACAAATCCGCTCCGGCCTCGATCAGATCGGAATAAAGGCGGAAATCAAAGGGCGTCCCAAAAACATCTACAGCATTTACAAGAAGATGATCAAACAGGGCAAGGATATCGATGAGATCTACGACAAAATCGCCATCCGGGTAATCGTCGACGACATCCGGCAGTGCTATGGGGTTTTGGGGATTATCCACACCATGTGGAAGCCTATCCCGGGGCGCTTCAAAGACTATATCGCCACTCCCAAGGCCAATATGTACCAGTCTCTCCACACCACCTTGATAGGCAAAGGGGGAGAGCCTTTTGAGGTGCAGATCCGCACCTTGGAGATGCACCGCATCTCAGAATATGGCATCGCCGCCCACTGGCGCTATAAAGAGGGGGACAGCAACCGGGAGCGCAAACTCGATGAAAAACTGTCCTGGCTGCGCCAAATTCTGGAATGGCAGCAGGATATCAAAGATACCGATGAGTTCATGGAATCCCTCAAAATAGATCTGTTCGACGATACGGTTTTCGTATTCACTCCCAAAGGAGCGGTCATCGAGCTGCCCAAAGGTTCCTGCCCGGTGGATTTTGCCTACCGGGTTCATACCGAAGTAGGTCATCAATGCACCGGAGCGCGGGTCAACGGACGTATAGTACCCCTGGATTACACCTTGAACAACGGTGAAATTGTTGAAATAATCACTTCTAAAAGCTCCCCCGGACCATCCAAAGACTGGCTTAATTTCATTAAAACCTCCTCTGCCAAAAGCCGCATCAAAGCCTGGTTTAAGCGGGAAAAGCGTCAGGTCAACATCATGCGCGGCCACGAGATGCTGGAAAAGGACCTGAAAAAGAAACACCTCGATCCCCGCGAACTGCTCAAAGAAGAGAAATTGACGGATATTGCCAAGCGCTTCGGCTATACTACCGTTGACGATCTTTTAGCCGCGCTGGGGGACGGGGCTTTAACCGTCAATCAGGTTATCAATAAACAAAAAGAGCTTTATTTCCAAGATGCCAGCGTTGAGGATATTTTCAAATCCAACCTGAATCGCCCTTCATCCCATGCCGATAAAGAAACCAGGGCATTGCGCATCAAAGGTGTGGATGAGGTGGCCACACGCCTGGCTCGTTGCTGTAACCCCTTGCCTGGAGACCAGGTTTTGGGTTATATTACCAGAGGACGGGGAGTATCCGTACATCGTCAGGACTGTCCCAATATGCATAATTATATGCAAAGTGAACCGGACCGTATTATCGAGGTGGAGTGGGCGGACGACCGGGGCGTTTATGGGGTGGAACTGGAGGTTCGGGCCATGGACCGTCCGCGCCTTACCACCGATGTCATGATTGTTATCGCCGATACCAAAATCCATATAAACTCGGTTTATTCTCGGATTACCAAGAACAACCGGGTGATTATGAACTTTAAGCTGGAGATAAAAGATATGAGCCACTTACAGGCCGTGATCCAAAGGATTCAAAAGGTTAAAGACGTAATGGATGTGAAACGGGTATTGCCGGGCGAGTACAGGGGAGATTAGATGAGAGCGGTGGTACAGCGTACAGTATCCAGCCGGGTGATGGTTGAAGGCCAGGTTATAGGCGCCATCGGACTGGGATTGACAGTGTTGCTGGGTATTAAAAAAGGGGATACCTCGGAGGATGCTGACTACTTGATGGATAAAATCGTTAATCTACGGATTTTTCCCGACCAAGACGGCAAGATGAACCTCTCGCTACAAGATGTTGCCGGAGGGGTCTTGTTGATCAGTCAGTTCACCCTGTACGGGGATGCCCGCAAAGGGCGCAGACCAAGCTTTACCGAAGCCGGTCTGCCTGAACAAGCCCGGCCGCTGTTTGATTATTGTGTCGAAAACTTGCGCCTGAAGGGTTTAGAAGTTCAAACCGGGGAATTCGGGGCCGAAATGCAGGTAGATATATGTAACGACGGGCCCTGCACCATTTTGCTGGATAGCTTTAGAGCATTTTGATAAGGAGGAAGAACATTGATTCTCAAGCGCGTTGAAGTTAGTTCTATGGCAGTCAACTGTTATATTGTGGGCTGTGAGGAAACCAAAGAGGTGGCGGTAATCGATCCCGGCGGCAACGCCCGGGGTATCCTCAAAGTCTTGGAGGATAATGGTCTGAAAGCCATCTACATCATCAATACCCACGGGCATATCGACCATATTGGAGCCAATCGTGCCATTAAAGACGCCACCGGAGCCAGGGTTTTGATTCATCGCAATGACGCTAAGATGCTGACTAATGCAGTGTCCAATTTTTCCTTTATGATGGGTCAGCAGGTCACCAGCCCCCCGGCGGAGGATTTTATAGATGAAGGCGATATTATTAAAATCGGCACTACGGTAGAATTGGAAGTGATTCACACCCCGGGACACAGTCTGGGGGGAATCTGTTTGGCGACTGACAATATTATCTTTTCCGGTGATACCCTTTTCTATGGTTCCATCGGCCGCACCGATTTCCCGGGGGGATCATACCAGGATCTGATATCCAATATAAAGAACAAGCTGCTTTGTTACGATGACGATGTGGTGGTTTATCCCGGACACGGGCCGGCTACAACGATCGGTTTCGAGCGCAAGCGCAATCCTTTTCTGCGCGACTAGTCATTTGTCCAAAAATTAAAATATTTAAGGCTTGTCAATCTTTACAGACGGTCTGAAGTATGCTATCATCTCGTTATTAATATTGAAAATGCGATGAATAAGTAAAGTAGGTTTGTGAAGTCATGCAGAGAGAGGATGCCACCGGCTGCAAGCATCCTTATGAGGAAGCAAATTGAAGTTCACTTAGGAGCACCCGGCTGAAACATAAGCAAGTAGGTCGAGGCGGAACCCTTACCGTTAAAAGAGGGGGGATATCGGATTAAACCTGTATCCTGATCATCAGGCACCGAAACCATTGGGTGGTATTGCGTGTAAGCACCAGGCTTCTCGTCCCATAAGGATGTGAAGCCTTTGTTTTTTAAGGCCTGAAGGTTAGATCCCGTATCCTGATAGTAAAGCGGCCTTATGGCAAATTGGGTGGTACCGCGGGAAGTTCGCCTCTCGTCCCTTGTGGAGAGAGGCCTGTTTTATTTTCTGGAACGATTCGAAAGAGGGTGGATTGGGGTATGTCGGCACAGCTGCCAAACCTGGGGATGTTTACTCCTTCATAAATCACCGCTGACTTCAGACTGATTAAAAAGGAGATGATCAAATGCTCAATGCTGCACTGAAAAAAACCTCATCAATGCTGGTGGCCAGTCAGAACGGGCACAAAACCAGGGTAGTTGTAAAAAACATCTGTTTCGGAGGCGAAACAATACCTATAATAGCCGGCCCCTGTGCCATTGAAAATGAAGACACCTTGCGTGAAACCGCCTTCAAAGTGAGGGGGGCCGGTGCGGTTGTACTGCGGGGCGGCGCCTACAAGCCGCGCACCTCCCCATACAGCTTTCAGGGTCATGGCCGGGCCGGGCTGGAATGTCTGGCCAGGGTAGGCGAAGAGATGAATATGCCGGTAATCACCGAATTGATGGATGGAGAAGAGCTGGAAGCGGTCCTGGAATATGCAGATATCATCCAGATCGGGGCCCGCAATATGTATAACTACAGTTTGCTGCGCAAATTGGGAAAAACTGATAAACCGGTGGTCTTGAAACGGGGGCTTTCCGCCACCATTGAGGAATGGCTTATGGCGGCCGAGTATATTCTGGCTGAAGGCAATTCCCAGGTTATACTGTGCGAGCGGGGCATCCGCAGTGCGGAGACCTGGACCCGCAACACCCTGGATTTGAACGCGGTAGCACTGGTCAAACAACTATCCCATTTACCGGTGATGGTCGATCCCAGCCACGGCACCGGAGTGCGCAGCCTGGTGGCCCCTATGTCACTGGCTGCTGTAGCGGCCGGCGCCGATGGATTGATGATCGAAGTTCACCCCCGGCCGGAAAGCGCCCTGTCAGACGGAGAACAATCCCTGACCCCCAAAGGCTTCAGTCAGTTGATGCGTCAGCTGGAAGCCATGGCCCTGGCAATGGGAAGGAGGGTGCGCTGATGGCTTATGCGGTCTTAGGCCCCTGTGGCACTTTCAGTGAAGAGGCCGCCCGGAGGTATTGGGGGGCGGGGGTGGAACTGACAACTGTGGAGGATTTGGACATAATAGGCCGATTGCTGGCCGATCGCCAGGTTCAAGGCGCACTGGTGCCCTTGCACAATACCATAACCGGATGGGTAAACTCCACCCTCAAGCTTTTCAAAACACAGCGCCTGGCTATACAGGGACAGATTGATATACCGGTTGCACAGCATCTTATGGCCTGTAATCCCTATGACCTGCAGGACCTGGAGGTGGTTATCTCCCATCCCCTGGCCCTGGAGCAATGCCGGGACTTCATCGCCTTCAGGCTTAATGGGGTCAAACTGGAACACCTTTCCAGCACGGCCGGAGCCGCTCAGGTGCTGCGCTCGGAGCCGCGCCGGGCTGCCTCCATCGGAAGCGTTCAGGCGGCTCGGTTATATGGCCTGAAGATTATACAGCATAATATCAACCGCCCCGGAAATATCACCTGTTTCGTTCATATTGAGAGCCTTAGGAAAGCGCCGTTTTCCAACCGGAGCCAGGCCCGCCCCTCTGCCTTCCGGCCATGCCGGGACAGACGCTGAAAGCCGCCCCCGGGTTTGGTCTGCGGTTAAGATTCGGGTATTATTGTCTAATGAAGCAAAATGGGAGGGCGTAAATTGCGCATCATACTCAAACTGGAACCTAACAGCCTTTATGACAGTATCCATGAACTGGTTCGCATGGCTTATCCCGGCTGTGAGATCGTCTGCGGGGAAGGCGAGGGGGATTTGATGCTTGAGCTGCGCCTTGATATCGATGATAAGGCGGCCGTAATCGCGGCGCAGATTCACACTGCACAAGGCGCCCGGACCCGGCGGGAGAGATGCGCTATTGCGGCGGACATCGGGGCCGGACTCTTCAACTGGGCTAAGCAGCAGGTGCGGGCTTTTACCTATGACCTGCTCTGCGAGCTGACCGGGGAGAATATCAACCGCTACGGCATCCTGACCGGGATGAGGCCGGTTAAACTGGCGCACCGTCTTTTTGACCAGGGCCTCAACCCCCGGGAAATAGAAAAACGCCTGGGCTCAGACTACCGCCTGGATCCGGAGAAGGCCCATTTGCTGGTGGAGATCGCCAAGGCTAACCGGCCTTATCTGCTCGGGGCAGATGAGGCCGGCAAATGGGTCAGTATTTACCTGGGCATCCCTTATTGCCCCTCCCGCTGTTACTATTGTTCGTTTCCGGGGGCGGTCCTGACTAATTATGAAACCGAAATAATCCCTTTTCTTGAGGCGCTATTCCGTGAGATCAGGGCATTATCCGGCTATTTGAAAGAGCGGGGCTTAAAAGTTCAAACAGTGTACCTGGGCGGGGGCACCCCTACAGTGCTCTCCACTTACCATCTCGAGCGGCTTTTTGCCGAGCTCGTGGCTTGCGGCTATATAACAGCCCAAACGGCGGAGATCACTGTAGAGGCGGGCAGGCCGGATACCCTGGACCTTCACAAGCTTCGGGCTTTGAAGGCCAACGGGGTCAACCGCATCTGCATCAACCCTCAATCCATGAATGATAACACCCTGGCCGTTATCGGCAGGAATCATGATCAGAAAGGAGTGATTAAGTCCCTTGAATGGGTAAGGGAAGTCGGAATCGAAAAAATCAATATGGACGTAATCATAGGTCTTCCTGGGGAAGGCCTGACCGAAAACACGAACACAGCACAACAAATTCTCAGATTAGAACCAGACAACATCACGGTCCATACCCTGGCTTTAAAGAAGGGTTCTCTTATGGCTGAGAAGGAAAACGGGATTACCCCGCAGGAGAGAACCAGGCAGGTCGAAGCCGGGGTGGAACTATTCAGTGACTTGCTGCGCGGGGCTGGTTTTATACCCTATTACCTGTATAGGCAAAAATATATGAAAGCCAGTATGGAGAATCTGGGTTACGCCAGGCCTGGATCCTTCTGCCTTTACAATATTCAAATGATAGAGGAGAGGCAGACCATTATCGGGTTGGGCGGAGGGGCCGGCAGCAAATTCATTGATCTCAAGGCAGGCAGTCTGGAGTCGTTTTACAACCCCAAAAACCCCGCGGCATACTGCCAGACCGTGGAACAGCTAATCTCTCGTAAAGTTGACAAGCTTAGGGCATTAAATTAGAATTATCCATGACAATGACCATTATTCTACCCAATTTTGATAATTCTGGAGGATATTATGCCCATCAAAGCCCCTCGGGGCACATACGATACTCTGCCTCCGGTTTCCGGAAACTGGCAGGCCCTGGAAGACAGCCTCAAAGAGGTTGCCCGGCTGTATGGCTATCAGGAGATCCGCACCCCGCTTTTTGAACACACTGAACTTTTTGAGCGGGGAGTCGGGGAAGGAACCGATATCGTCAGCAAAGAGATGTATACCTTTTTTGATAAATCCGGGCGCAGTCTTACTCTCAGGCCGGAGATGACGGCCAGTTGCGCCCGCGCCTTGATAGAACACAGCGCACATGCGGGATTGCTGCCGGTAAAGTGGTTCTATTACGGGCCCATGTTTCGCTACGACCGCCCCCAAAGCGGCCGTTACCGGCAGTTTCACCAGTTTGGGGTTGAGGTCTTTGGCAGCGCCAGCCCGATGGTGGATGCCGAAGTCTTGATGATGGTGGTGCAGATGCTGCGAGCCATCGGCCTGACGGAATACCGGCTGCATATCAATTCGGTGGGCTGTCCGTCCTGCCGCGATAGCTATCGCCAGGCCCTGTTAGCCCATATTAAGCCGCTTTATGAGCAGCTTTGCCCGGATTGCCGGCAGCGCTACCAGCAGAACCCCTTGCGGGTTCTGGACTGCAAGAACGAGGGCTGCCGCCAGGCTATAATCGGACACCCGCGTTTACTGGATCACCTCTGTCCCGATTGTGCCGACCACTACCAGCGGGTTCAGGAGACCTTGACCCGGCACGGCATATGTTTCGAGCACGATGACCAGCTGGTGAGAGGCCTGGATTACTACACCAACACCGCTTTTGAGATCCATATCCCCGGCATAGGCGCACAGAGCGCCGTGGGGGGCGGAGGACGCTACAACGGGCTGGTAAAGGCCATCGAAGGCCCTGATCTTCCGGGAATCGGTTTTGCCCTGGGTATGGAGCGGCTGTTACTGGCTTTGCAACAAGATAAAGCGGGAGGCCGGGAAAAAAACAGCATTGAGGTATTTGTTGCGGTGATGGAGCCGCAGTACGAGGATGCCGCAATCTTGATCATGCAGCAGCTCAGGGCTGCCGGCATTGCTGCCGACAAAGATTACCTGGACCGCAAAGCCAAGGCGCAGATGAAATATGCCGATAAGACCGGCGCTCAGCTGGTGCTGTTTGTCGGCGAACAGGAAGTTAAAGAAGGCTTTGTAACCGTGCGCGACATGACTAACAAGGAACAGGCGGTCCTATCCAGGTCTGACCTGGTTCCCGGCATAAACAAACTTTTGCATCAGAATGAGGAGGCACAGGCACAATGAAACGAACCCATTATGCTACACAGATAGGGATTGCCCAGATAGGCCTTGAGGTTGTTCTCAATGGCTGGGTCAATACCCGCCGAGACCATGGAGGGTTGATCTTCATTGACCTGCGTGACCGTTCTGGCATTATTCAAGCCGTGTGCAACCCCGAGCTAGACCAGGCCGCTTTTGCGGTGGCGGAACAAGTCAGGGGAGAGCATGTGATAGCTGTCCGAGGTACTGTGCAGAGAAGACCGGCAGACACCGAAAACCCCAATCTGAAGACCGGAATGGTGGAAATTTCGGTAGCCCAACTGCAGGTATTCAACAAAGCCAAAACCCCGCCGTTTTATATTGAGAACAATATAGAGGTGGACGAGAACCTGCGCCTTAAATACCGTTATTTGGATCTGCGCCGCCCCGAGATGATGGATAACCTTATGCTCAGGCACCGTATTGTGAAAAGCATCCGTGACTTTTTGGACGACAGGGATTTTGTCGAGGTGGAGACCCCGGTCTTGACTTCGAGTACACCCGAGGGGGCTCGCGACTATCTGGTTCCCAGCCGGGTGCACCCGGGCCGCTTTTATGGACTGCCCCAGTCGCCGCAGATTTTTAAACAGATGCTGATGGTGGCCGGGCTGGATAAATATTTCCAAATTGCCCGCTGCTTCCGGGATGAGGACCTGCGTGCCGACCGGCAGCCTGAATTCACCCAGCTGGATATGGAGATGTCCTTCATCGATGAAGAAGATGTTTTCAGTCTGGTGGAGGAATTGATGACGGTGCTGTTCAAGCAGATAGACCGTCCTATTAAAACCCCATTTCCGCGTATCCGCTATGATGAAGCCATGGCCAGGTACGGCAGCGATGCCCCGGATCTGCGCTTCGGCCTGGAAATAGTAGACCTGACCGAAATTTTGAAGGATGCCCAGTTTAAGGTTTTTTCACAGGCGGTTCAAAACGGGGGCGTGGTTCGCGCTATAAATGCCCGTGGCTGTGCATCCTGGACCCGGCGCGAAATTGATGAAATGGGCAAAATGGCGGTAGACAACGGAGCCAAGGGGATGGCCTGGATCGCCTGCACCGAAAACGAGCTTAAATCTCCGATAACCAAATTCTTAAATCAGGCCGAAATCGATGGGATTATGTCCGCCCTGGACGCCAAAGCCGGAGACCTGCTTTTGTTTGGAGCCGACTCAGTAGCGGTGGTCAATCGGGTAATGGGCTTCCTGCGCCTGGAATTGGCCCGGCGCCTCAAGCTGGCCGAGCCTCAAGAATTGAATTTCACCTGGGTTTATGATTTCCCGCTGGTGGAATACGATGATGAGGAAGAGCGGTATGTGGCGGTGCATCATATGTTCACCTCACCCCGGCCCGAGGATATCGAACTCTTGGAGACAGAGCCCCTGAAGGTCAAAGCCCGGGCCTACGACCTGGTATTGAACGGAACTGAGATCGGGGGAGGCAGCATCCGGATTCACCGCCGTGACTGGCAGGAAATGATGTTTGCCAGAGTAGGGATGAGCATGGAAGAAGCCGGCGAGAAGTTCGGCTATATGCTGGAAGCCTTTGAATATGGCCCCCCCCCCCATGGCGGGATCGCTTTCGGCATTGACCGCCTCCTGATGATCATGGCCGGGCGCCAGAGCATCAGGGATGTGATCGCTTTTCCCAAGACTCAAAGTGCCGCCTGCCCCTTGACCGGCGCGCCTTCCAGAGTGAGTTCCCGGCAGCTGCGTGAATTGGCGCTCAAAGTCAAGGAAAAATAAATCGCAAAATTTTGGTAAAGTTATGCCCGGGGGGATTCCTTGAAAGCCAGGCCCCAGATATGTTATAGTTTTGCTAACGAGAGATATGAGGAATCAATTATCCCTGCTGTGTTCGTGAGAACAGCCGTTCAGTTTTTGCCAACACCAAAAATTAGGGAGCTTGGTCTCCACATGTGGCTGTATGCCCGATTATGACGGGAAACATTAATCATGTGGGAGGGCACCCACCTGCGAAGCAGGTTTAAACAACGGTTGCCCACGGCTCGGTGGGGTTTTTATGTTCAGGTCAGGCTGGGTTTGTAACAGATACTCGGCGGCCTCCCGACTCCTCTCAGGAGACCGGGGCCACGGAGAAACTTACCTGACCCGGTTTACCCTTCGCCAGCACCTCGAAACCAGTCAGCAGGTATTTGCCCATCGACAATATGATTATGTCCCGGATGCCATTGATTCCCTTCCTGATAAACTTCATTTGATAAAAACCTGTATAAAGCAGGATATGCCCCGATCAACTTTATGGGTGCCGCCGACCGATTGATCCCCGTTTATTGACGGCAGCCGATTTCAGCCGGACTAGTGTCTGCCCCAGGGCCGCAAGCTTCGACGAGAGCTTCGCAAAGACATATTGTCAATGGTCTGGAAGTGGTCTTCTCCCGGGCAGCCCGCTTGTGAAGCAGGACCGGCATTATTGGGCAGTTGGTGACCGTAACGCCAGTGCCGGTTTATTGATGGCTCAACAAGCTGCTAACGGCTTGCTGGATCTGGCTTAAATTCCCCAACTTGAGAAACAAGACCTTATTCAGGAAGGACTGTATCCAGTGTCAGAATCTCACCCGGCCTCATTACTGACTATATATGATCAACTCTATAATACTTTTGGCCCGCGCTATTGGTGGCCCGCCGAAAGCAGGCTGGAGATCATCATCGGCGCCGTTCTTACTCAGGGGGTCTCGTGGAGAAATGTGGAAAAGGCCATAGGCAACCTGAAAAATACCGGCAACATGGACTTTAATGCCCTCCTGCAGATGAATGACGATGTTATGTCTGGGCTGCTACATCCCGCCGGCTATCATCGCCAGAAGACCCGCAAGCTGAAAACCCTTCTGGGTTGGATAGATAAGCGCTTTGAAGGAGACATCGATGCTATGTTTAATGGCCCTACCGCGGAATTGCGCCGGGAGCTTCTGAATCTGTGGGGCATCGGGCCGGAAACAGCTGATTCCATACTACTCTATGCCGGCGGGCACCCGGTTTTTGTGGTTGACGCCTATACACAGCGAATATTTTCCCGGATGGGATTGGTAGAGGAGGAGCTTGACTATCAAGCCCTGCAAAATTATTTTCAGGAAAACCTGCCCCCGCAGGCCGAACTGTACAATGAATACCATGCCCTCCTGGTGACGCTGGGAGCAAACTTCTGCAGGAAGCGAGGCCCTCGCTGCGGGGGCTGCCCGGTTGCATCCGGGTGCAGATATAATGAGCAGGAAAACAATACTAGGAGGTAGAATACATGATTTGGAATAAAGAAAAAGAATGTATGCCCCGGGAGGAGTTAGACAAGCTGCAATTGAGCAGGTTAAAAGAGACAGTTTTTCGGGCCTACAGCTTTGTTCCGGCCTATAGATCCAAGATGGATGCGGCAGGGGTTAAACCCCAGGATATCAACAATCTGGCAGACCTCAAGTATCTGCCCTTTCTCACCAAGCAGGATTTCCGTGACAATTATCCCTTCGGCTTGCTGGCTGTACCCATGCGTGATGTGGTGCGCATCCAGTCTTCTTCCGGCACCACCGGCAAGCCGACTGTAGCCGGTTATACCCGGGATGATATAGAAACCTGGGCGGAATTGATGGCCCGGGCCCTGACCGGCGCCGGAGCCAGCGCTGATTCGATCATTCAGATCACCTGGGGTTATGGACTGTTCACCGGCGGTTTGGGAGGCCATTATGGGGCCGAAAAAATAGGTGCGGCAGTACTGCCCGCTTCCGGGGGGAATACCCGGCGGCAGATCATGTTGATGCACGATTACGGCACGACCTTGCTGGGCTGCACCCCGTCGTATGCCCTGGTTATGTATGAAGAATTCATGGAGTCCGGCTTGGATCGTTCCCAGTTCAGATTCAAAACCGGCTTATTCGGAGCCGAACCCTGGTCGGAGAACATGCGCAAAGAGATCGAAAGCAAATGGGAGATCGACGCTTATGATGTCTATGGCATGACCGAACTCATCGGGCCGGGGGTAGCCTCGGAATGCGCCGGTAAAAACGGACTGCACCTGGCTGAAGACCATTTCCTGGCGGAGATAATAGATCCCGACAGCGGGGAGGTTCTACCCTATGGCAGCCACGGCGAACTGGTAATTACCTCATTGACCAAACAAGCACTGCCCCTGGTGCGCTACCGTACCCGGGACCTGACCAGGATAAACCGCGAGCCCTGCGAGTGCGGCCGCACCCACGCCCGCATCCAAAAAATACTGGGCCGTTCCGACGATATGCTGATTATTCGTGGAGTCAATGTATTTCCTTCCATGGTGGAGAGTATTCTATTACAGATACCTGGTATCGAGCCGCAGTACCAGCTGGTGGTGAATCGGGTCTCCAATCTGGACCGGCTCGAAGTACAGGTGGAAGTCTCGGAAGGGGTCTTCAGCGACGAAGTCAGAAAGCTGGAAGAGCTGGAGGCCAGAATCACCCGTGATTTAGACAGCGGCTTGGGCATCTCGGTCAGGGTGAGATTGGTAGAACCCAGATCCATTGAAAGAAGCGAAGGCAAGGCTAAGAGGATTATTGATAATAGGAAATTATAGGAGGGAGACAATATGGCCAAACAGATTTCGGTTTTTCTTGAAAACAAGGCGGGCAGACTATCCCATGTGACCCGGGTACTGGGGGATGCCCAGGTGAATATCCGAGCTTTGTCCATTGCGGATACTTCTGATTTCGGCATCCTGCGCCTGATTGTTAACGATCCTGAAAAGGCCTACCGGATCTTAAAGGAACAGGGTTTTACCGTAAGCCAAACTGAGGTCGTTGCGGTGCAGGTTCCGGATTCACCCGGCAGCCTGGCTACGGTTCTGGAACAGATGGCGGAAGAGAACCTCAACATCGAATACCTCTATGCCTTTTTAGGGACCAAAGATGACGACGCCCTGATCATCTTTAAAGTCGAGGATATACAACGGGCCAAAGCGGCTTTTGAGAAACAGGGCATCCGTTTCTTGGAAGAGAAGAAGCTATACGAACTATAGAGATAAGAACAGATAAAACAACCGACAACCGGGCTGGATGAAATAATACGGCCCGGTTGTAACATTTTTTACTATATCTCTTGCTGCCTAAGTCTTGTACTGCGGATTGCCTCAGTCAACCTTCTGTCAACCTTTATATCAAGCTCCTGCTCCAAACGCTTTTTAAAGCTGTAGTAAAGCCTGGCTGCCTTACTTTTTCCTCCCCGGGACATATATAGCTTAATCAGCTCCAGGCATACGTTTTCATTATATGGCTCCGCAGCTAACGCCTGTCTCAGAATTTCTTCGGCCTGCCGCCATTCTCCACGCTTAATATAGATTGCGCTCAGTTTCTGGCATGACTCCATAAAGATGGATTTGAACCTTTCCCGTTCATGGAATACCAGGTCTCCGTAATCACTGCCTTCCATCAAATCCCCTTTGTATATTAAGAGCATTTTTTCCAGAAGGTTGGCCTGTTTTTGTTCTATTTGAGGAGTATGGCCGGTAAGCCGGGAAGACTCGCCATAGAGGCGTAAAAATTCGTGTATATCGAGGTCCAATGCCTCATTCTTTTTTATTTGCAGGCCTTCCGGGGTTTCATAGATCAAGGCGTTGTTCCCCGCAACATCCGCGTCATATTTGGCAAGTGTTTTTCTAAGATGATACAGTGCGGTCCGCTGTGAAGCAAGGGCGGATCTGCTGTTGGCGCCGGGCCAGAAAATCTCTGCCAGAACCTCTTTTGATACGGTATTGCCGCTGCGCAGCAAAAGATATTCGAGAAAACCCTTGACCTTTTTGGTTTTCCATTCCGTGTCGGGAATTTTTATACCGTTTACCGAAATCTCCGGTTTTCCAAACAGAGATGCCTTGACAAAATAAACCTGCTCCGAACCAGCCTTATATGTAGAGACAAAATCGTCGCTAAAAGCGGTTATGCGGCTTTCATCTATGGTTTTTACCCTGACGCTCAAGTAGCTTACCGTCTTACTGTCGTAAAATTTGCTCAGCAGCGCTTCCGCATACTCGGTACAATAGCCGTAACGTATGCTTCGCAAGGCCATTTCAATGAAAGTGGGGAGATGCATGTCCCAGAACATGGAATACCTGTTGCCGGCCGCCAGCCCCATGGCCTGCTGCAGATAGCGGCGCCCCTGTTCCGTATCGCCCTTGGCATAATACAGTCTGGCTATGTGGAAGCAGGAGCCGCACAGCACCTGATATCCCTTTTTGGCCCTGGTGGATTTTATAGATGCAAGCAGGCTGCGTTCGGCCAGCTGAAAATCTCCGGCCTCCCTGGCAATCGCTCCCAGTATGGACAGTGCGCTTTCATAGATCATCATGCCGGGACGCGCCTTTCGGATGAGGGCAATATCCTTGCGGGCTTCCTCAAGATCCGGCCCGGGACCGCCGGGTTGTATGGCCCAAAGGCGCCGGAGCAATCTGCATGCTGCAGCCAGTGCATGGTTGCGTATGCGAAGAAAGAGGAAGACAGCGTGGTCGAGCATTTCAACAGCAGCTGCCCCATCAAAGGACAGGTATCGTTCAAAAGCAGCCAGACGCCTGCTGTGGGCCGACAGGTATTCATAATCGTATTTTTCGCCGATAGCAAGGATCTCAGCTATATGTGACGGCAGGCATTCCCTCTCGTTTTTCAGAGATAAAACGATGGAAAGAAAAAGCAGGATAAACCCCCTGGAAGGCTCAATATTCTTGAATTTATCCAATTTTAACGCTGTTTCCATGCAGCGCTCCGCCTGATCAAGCTTACCCAGGCAAAAATAAATGATGCAGGAAAGGATTAGATACAGCCAGCGACTGTCTTCAGGAAGAAGGGCATACAGGACCTTTTCGCTTTGTGCTTCCGCCAGGGAAAAGCGGTCTTCCCCGATGGACCGCACCATGTCAACGACGACCAGGGTGTTTCCGAGCTCCGCCGAAACATCGGGCCGCTGCCCGGGAAGGCCCGCTGCCATTTCGACCAGCCCCTTCATATCGTTGCTGCACATTAAAATGTAGATCAGAACACTGGCCCCGTCATAATAGGTCTGAAGATTGTTATCCAGCAATGACAAGCTTAGCACCTTTTTCAGGGTGTTTACCACTTCCGGCTGCTGGCTGTTGGGCATCAGCTGCGCTTTAAACAGCAGCAGGACCGGGTTGTCATTGATCATATCCTCCGGCAGCAGATCCAGCCACAGCTTCAATTGACCGGTCTCTCCGATCATGAACTTATTAAACCCCGCTTCTGTCACCATATCTACAGCGGAGGCGGAATTGCCGCATTTGGCCAGGTGCTCCGCGGCGCGGCCGTAGGTGCCTTGTCTCATGTAATATCTGGCGGCTTTCAGATGCAGCCCGCAAATCTGTTCGTCGGGACAGCGCTCTTTTAAAACGGACAACAGAAATTCCCGGAATAAAGCATGGAAACGGTAGACCACCGGGTCCCCGGGAATCCTCTGGATGAACATGCCGAACCCCATGCACTGACCCATAAGTGCGTTTATATCATCGATTTCCAGTATTTCCGAGGCTTCGGCCGCTGAAAAGTCCTGCAGCAGGGCCAGCCTTGCCAAAGCATCCCGCGTATCGCCTTCCACGGATTTGAGCACCTCCAGGGACATATACCGGAACAGGGCGTCTTCATGACCCAGCTTACCGGATTCGATTGATACCGCATCAAGGGCTTTGCTTTGGAAGGCCTGCCATAAGATTATGATGCCGGCTACCCAGCCTTCAGTATTTTCGGCAATGAGCTCGGTCAATTTCCTGTCCGGGACGGTTTGCCCCATCTTCAGCATGAAATCCTCTATTTCAGCAGCGCTGAAAGCCAGATCCTCAGTGCCCAGCTCTAGAATTCTTTTTTCCAGTTTTTGTTTTTCTGTAAAAACAGGCAGATGGGCCCGGTTTAGTATAAAAATCGCCCAGGATGGCGGAAGGTTATCGAGCATGTACCTGATCATGTCGCATATATCCCCGACCTGGGCCACGTTTTGAAAATCATCCAGGACAATATAGGTCCGGCTATTACCAGCCCGGTCATGGGCTGCCCACATTTCCCGGCAGATCGCGGCAATTACCTGATGCGGATGTGAGCGCAGATCTGCCTGATCCCCAAGGGTTTGCCGGGTTGCTGCAAACTCGGAGGGTTCCGGCGGGAATAGTGTCTCGGCCAGGTGGGCGATGAACACCGGCAGGTTTTTATCTGCAGCGTCCAGGCGATACCAGCATACCCTGAAAGGCCTGGCGGCCTGACGGTTAAAATATGAAACCGCCAGGGTGGTTTTCCCATAACCGGCAGGCGCGCTTACGGTAACCGCTGTGCAAGAATCCATATGGTTATGGATCTTTTCCAGCCGGTCTGTCAGCAGAAAGCCTCCGGACAGCTCGGGCATAATCAATTTGCTCTTTAAGACGGGAATAGTGTTCATGCCATCGACCTTCCGAGTACGTTTACAATAAAATATTAATTTATTTTACCATAATAAAGCCATTTAAAAATGGTCCTTTATTGCGGTTTTCCAGGGGTTCCGGCCCATAGGCGCCACTTTTTCCATTTTATATTTATTTGACGCCTGTACTGTAAAATCGAAAAGGAATTAAAATGGAGTTTTTATATCTTTTGCTTACAAGGGGGTCAGTCATGGCTGATTTAATAAAATAACGGGCTATATGGGCCGTTTGACTCGGACACCCATAAGAATAACGCGGCAACCATGAAACGATAAAGCGGTGGACAACTGCAGGATTAAAAGGGGGATGGTACAGGTTTAAAACACATCTGTGAAATATTTGATGAGAACCATCTCGAACCATTTTGTGATTTAGAGAGGAGTGAATTGTAACAATGTCTTTTAAAAGAAAATCCAAAACCTTATCCCTTTTATTGACCTTGGCCATGCTGCTCACGCTGTGGCCGGGAGTGGCGCTGGCGGACCCCGACATTACTCCGCCAGCGTTTGATGCTGACTCTCCGCGGGTGGGTACTCTGCTGGACGAGGGTTCGCGGGCAGTGAGTATTATCTTTGAAACAAAAGATAATGAGCAGGTGTATTACTATCTTGTGCTGCTGCCGGATGATGCTGACGAACCAGACAGCGAACAAGTTAAAAGTGGACAGGACGCAAGCGACAGCCCCGCCCTTTACTTTAAAACAAACGAAGGTGACTCTAAAACCTCCAACATCTCCATGAAGATCCGCGCTCCGCAGCACGACACGGATTACGATATCTATATAGTGCTGGGAGACGACGAAGGAAACCTGTCTGTACCGGCTAAGATAGAGGTAACAACGCCCGCCGCTGCCGATTTTTTCGTCGCAGGGTACCCAAAAACGGGAGCGGTACAGGCCCCGGCCAGCAAGAAAATGGAGGTACTGGTAACAATTCAGGTTCCGAATAATGGTTATGGTAGGGTACATTATGTTCTTGTGGAGCAAGGTGCAGACGCGCCGTCTATTGACCAGGTCATCGCTGGAAAGGACAGTGCCGGAAATAATGCGCTGGACAAGAATACGATAAACTGCCCCAACGACACCGAGAAAAACTTCTTTGTCATCGGGGATGCCGACGCGACCGATTATGATCTCTATCTGGTGGCGCAGGACACGTATCCGAGCGATGCTCCTTGTACCGAGGCAGTCAAGCTGGGGGTCACAACGCCTCCTGCCACAGCCACACCGCCCACAACCCCAACGATTACCGGTGCGGTTATGGATGCGCAAAATCGCTACATAACTGTAACCTTCAGTGAGGGTGTTTATGGAAATGCTGCCCACAATACCGGAATTGATAAGGATGACTTCGCCATTGCCTTTGTCCAAAATGCTGGTGGGGTAAGCGGTGCTTCAATTAATTCAGTTTATAAAGTAGGAACTGGTTTGTTGCCAACCGGCGGGGAAACTCAGTTTGATATTGGGCTGAAATTGGTCGATGGCCCTCCCAGTGGAACTGAAACCATTGCCATTAGCCCCATAGCTGATTCGATTTATAGTTCTAGCGGGGTCGCTGTACCCGAGACGGAGAGTACCGGAGTGATCTCTCTGAATAGTTTATCGCCCCAGAGCTTTGCCGAGGGCTATCCGGAAACTGGCGCGCCACAAGCGGCTGGGAGCAAGTCGGTACAAATACTGGTCAAGGTTGCCCTGGCGGGTGTATTAAATTATGTTGTGCTGCCCGACGGCGCTACAGCACCCACCGCCCAGCAGATAAAGGATCATGCCAATATTGACGGCCAACCGGTGATATCTTACGCGGGACAGTCAATTGGCGCTAACGTTGAATTACCCATTACACTAGACACAAACTTGGACCATGACACAGCTTATGACATCTATATGGTAGCTGAAGCGGGCAACAACAACTTCAGCGCGGTCAAAGTGCTTGATGTAAGAACCCCACCAGAGACAGGGACAGATACGCCGATTAACATCGCGGCCATCCCGGGCGTAACTGCGCCGGTGACAGGGGCGACTCCGGTTACGGAAATCACTGAGACCGCGCAGTATACGGGAACCGTTTCCTGGTCGCCCGCCCATAAGCCTTTTGATGCCGGCAGGCAATACACGGCGACCATCACCCTGACGCCGAAATCCGGCTATACCCTGACCGGCGTAGCTGCAAACTTCTTTACAGTAGCGGGCGCGGAGTCAACGACTTACGTCGCGGATTCAGATGTAGTCACGGCGGTGTTCCCGGCAACCGCAGCGGTACCGCTGGATAATTACGTCTGCCGCCGATCCTCAGTCCCTGAACAACAATATACGTTCTTGCAGAATGCCCTTTATGATGTGGAGGACGGCCAGACCATTACGCTTCTTGGTAATATCAACCACAGCGGCGGGATTGAGATCGAGGGAAAGAGCGTCCAATTCAATCTGAGCGGCCGCACCTTGAATGTCACCAATGCGTCAGGCCCGGGGTTTGTAGTAACGAATG
This sequence comes from Syntrophomonas sp. UBA1041, assembly GCF_002316705.1. NCBI lineage: Bacteria > Bacillati > Bacillota > Clostridia > Eubacteriales > Syntrophomonadaceae > Syntrophomonas > Syntrophomonas sp. UBA1041. The sequence continues at coordinate 69,072 of NZ_DCEA01000001.1, read as the reverse complement.
GAGCCGTCACGCTTATGGGTGATTCCGGCTCTTTCAACGTCACCGGTAGCCGCTTTGGAGTGCAAGCGTATAACTCTAGCGTAACCGTAACCAGTGCCACGGCAACGAGCGATGAATCAGGAAGCGCCGGGGTCTGGGGAAATACAGGCTCTTCCATTACGGTAAGGGGCAATGTAACAGCCACTGGACTACTCGGCAAAGGAGCGTCAGCTATAAACGGCGGAACCATTGTCATAAAAGGCAATGCGGCAGGCAGCGCAGGTGCTGCTCATGCTTCCGGCACAGGAAGCAGTATTGTTGTTGAAGGTGACGCCACTGCCACTGGATCAGGTGGCGCTGGCGTTTGGGCAGATAGCGGAGCAACTGTTACTGTCAAGAATGTTACCAGCGGTATGAGCAGTGAAGGCGGCGCAAAGGCCCAGGCTGGCAGTACAATAACCATAAACGGCACGATCACGGCTCCTGCAGGATATTATATAAAGGTTGAAAATACAGACAAAACGGTCGATGAAAAAGATACCTCCAGTGACAAAAGCGGCTACTTACAGTATTCGGCTACGGCCACGCATACCAGCTTCGTTTGGGTCAAGGATGCTACGGCTCCGGCAGGGACCACTGGCAACCCGGTGTGGGCGAAAAAAGCCGCATTGCCGGCCAGCAGTCCCATAGAAGATATGAAATATCTTAACGGCGCATACTGGGCGGTGGGCTACAACAGCACCCTGCTGAAATCCACTGACGGTGAAACCTGGACCAAAGTGAATGTGGGCACTCAGTTTGACCGTTTGACGGGCATCACTTACGACGGAAGCGGAACCTATGTCCTGGTCAGCACGTCAGGCGATTACTCCGGCCGCATCTATACCTCGACTAACGGTACAGACTGGACGGAAAAGGCGGCGGTGCCACAGCAGCTGAGCGACGTAGCCTTTGGCGGCGGCAAATTTGTGGCCGTAGGCGGAGCAAGCAACGTCCTGATCTCCACCGACAACGGCGCGACCTGGCAAAGCAGGACACTGACCCAGGAGGCAGGCAAAAAGACCAAGCTGCTGTCCATCGCCTATTCGGCTATTAGCTCGAAATTCGTGGCGGTAGGAATGGGCTCCGACACCATCCAGCACAAAGGCGGCATCCTGACCTCCGCGGACGGGGAAACCTGGACGGGCACTTATTCCGATTCCACAAACACCATATGGGACGTTACCTACGGCGACGGAGGCTTTGTGGCCGTGGGCGGTAGAGAGAGCGGAGGCTACTTCCTCGCTATCTCTTCCTTTGGCGATAGTTGGACAAAGCCTGTCCCTTCACCTTCTTATGCGCAGCTTTTCTCGGTAGAATACGACGGAGCCCGGTTCGTTGCGGCAGGCCGCACCAATCCCGGCATGGCCGCCTTTACCACCACTTCGCTCAATGGTGTTAACTGGACAGATAAAATAGGCGGCGGGCTGCCCTACCTCGACGCAGCTGCTTCCAATGGCACACGCATTGCGGCTATGAGCGGTTATGGCAATATTTACTCCTCGGATGACCTGGGAACAAGCTGGACCTACCGGACCCTGGGAACGACCAAAACGCTCAATGACGTGGCCTATAACGGCACAAATCTCTATGTAGCAGTAGGTGCAGAAGGAACGATCCAAACCTCAGGGGACGGAATCAACTGGGCAATTCAAAACTCCGGGACTACCTATAATCTGAATAAGGTGGATTATCTGGGCGGCAAATTCATCGCCGTGGGCAAGAACGGAACCATACTCACCTCGTCTGATGGCACGACCTGGACAGTTCGAACCTCGGGGACGACTCTGGAACTCAAAGGAATCGCCTACAGCGGTGGAAAGTACGTCGTTGTAGGAGGGGACGACGACTGGGCTAAAGTCATATGTGTCTCCGATGACGCTGAGACGTGGAGCAACGTTGACGCCCCTGGCATTTCCGTATCCCTTAACACGGTAGCGTTTGGAGATGGGGTATTTATTACCTTGACAAAAAACGGCGCGGCATTTACTTCCTCTGATGGTGCAACTTGGAGCGGAGCCGAAAGCCTTGACAGCTCATCAAAATATCCCACCGACCTAATCTATGCCGGCGGTAAATTCGCGGCGGTGGGCGGCTCGGGGGAAATCTATTTATCTTCCGACAAGGGCGGCAAATGGTCGATTGTCAAGAGTGATTTTGGCCAGTACAACCGGGGTATTGCCTACGGCGGCGGCAATTTTATCGCGGTGGGTGATCTGGGCAATATCATCGCCTCGGCAGACGGCGGTGCAACTTGGTACCGCCAGCCCGCCGGCCTGGAACTAAACCCCCATTCGTCAGATAATAACATGTACACCGATCTAAAGGGCATCATGGCGGGAAACAACTGCTTTGTGGCGGTGGGCGCGGCCGGGTTGGTGCTCAAATCCAACATGACTGCCGTTTCAGATGATGCCGATGCCCATGACGTAGCCGTCGCCAAGTCGGCTCTGGACTTTAACAACATAAAGCACAATGCGGATAATAGTGCAGGAAGCATCACCCGGAGCATGCACCTGATGACGGCATTAAGCGCACCGACCGACGTGCCGAATGGCAGCGGAGCCCTGGATGTGGAAATCAGCTGGCAAAGCAGCAGACCGACCGTTATTTCAGGGAACGGCACCGTCAACCGGCCCGCCTTCGAACAAGGCGACCAGGTGGTTTACCTGACGGCGACGTTTACAAAGAATTCGGCCACAGCAACCAAAACATTCATCGTGCGGGTGCTGGCCAATGAAGCCGGCGGTCTTACGGATGCTCAACGCGTGGCGGCGGCCAAGGCTGCACTGGGAGACGGCTCGGTCACGGTGCCTGCCGGCTCCGATCAGGCAGCTAAAACAGCAGCCGTCCAAAGCTATGTGAACGGTCTGCTGGCAGCTGTCCCCGAGGCCGTAGGCGTGACCGCAATTGTCAGCTACAATAGCGGCACGGGCGAGTATGACGTCGCGCTTAGTAAAGGCGGCGCAAGCGACAGCAAGAGCCTTGACATAATGATAATCGAGTCAGCCGACCCGGACATCGCAATCGTGGCGAACGCACTGAATGCGGCAGAAAACGCGGCCTACAGCAATATGACCCAGGCAGCGGCCAGCAGCGAGGATGCGATCAAAGCGGTGTTAAGAAATACTGCTGTAACAGCGGTAAACAACGCCAACGTTAGCGTCACCGTCAACAAGGTCAGCTACGTTGTACCGCTGGCAGGCACCTCCACGAATCCCAGCGGCACAAATGGCAGTTACGCCTTTACTGTTACCGTAAGCAAGGGTGCGCAGAGCCAAACCACCACGCAGAAAACCATCACCATTACCGCGACAGCTTATACCAGCCCTAGCCCAAGCGGTGGCGGCAGCAGCGGGAGTACCCCGTCAGGCATTCTGGTGACCTCGGCCGGCAAGGACGCCACCGCTAGCGGAATCACCCTGTCATTCCCCGCCGGAGCAGTGGAAAGCGATGTCCGGGTGCAGGTAAAAGAAGCCGGCCTGAGCTCCGGGATGACCCTGCCCGCCGACAGCCAGCTCATCAGTCAGATAGTGGATATAATAAAAGATAAGTCCGGCAACTTCGCAGAACCGGTTACCGTTACCATGTCCTTCAACAAGTCAAAAATCGATCCCGCCCAATACGACATAACCATCTGCTATTTTGACGAAGAGACCGGCCAGTGGGTGGAACTGGACAATATCAGAGTGGATCTGGATACCTCCACAGTATCCGGCGAAGTACACCACTTCACCAAATTCGCAGTTATTGCCACCCTCAAAAAAGAGCAGCCCCCGGTGCCTCCAGCGCTGCCTGACGACATTGCCGGTCATTGGGCCAAGGATAGCATTGCCCAATTAATCAATGCCGGGGTCGCGGGCGGTTATCCCGACGGCAGTTTCCAGCCGGATAAAACCGTCACCAGGGCCGAATTCACCGTCATGCTGGTCAAAGCCTTAAAGCTGGAGTCCATGGAAGGACCGGTCTTTGCGGATACCGCCGCCCACTGGGCCCAGGACAGCATCAGCACCGCCGCGGCTCACGGTTTCATCGGCGGCTATGACCAGAACACCTTCGGTCCGGATGATCTGATCACCCGGGAGCAGGCCGCTGTCATCATCGCCCGGGCGGCCCAACTGGAGGCGGGAGGAGAAGCCCTGAAGTTTACCGACAGCGGGCGGATTTCCCCCTGGGCATTGTCCGGCGTAGCCGCCGCGGTAAGCAGCGCCTACCTGACCGGCTACCCCGACAACAGCTTCCGCCCCCAGGGCCATACCACCCGGGCCGAAGCTGCGGCGCTCATCGCCAAATTCCTGTAATCCCGAAAAGATATCGGAAAAACAGGGCCGGCAAACAGACTGAAATAATAAGGGCAGCGGAGGCGTAAGCCTCCGCTGCCCAGACCGCCGACAAAAGCGAATAACTGCGTTGCTCAATAGGCCCGCTCAATCAACGTACGATTTGTACGTCAATCGCGGGCCTATTGAAGGCTTTGTTCTTCGCTTCCGTCGCTTGCTCTGCCGCCCCGCTTATCGACAGACTGCTCCTTGACACCAGAATCATTGCAGGGCACGCTCAGGCTAAGGCCTGCCGTAGCTGCGACTACTATGCATTTGCTTCTGGAAATTCCTATACTAGTCCAGGATAGGCTGGCTGGGGAGTATTTGCGTTGGCACAATGAATAAGTCTATTGGGGGTAAAAGGTGGGGGATATCATCGCCGCAAGGCCAAATTATTACGCATTTTCCACACGGTTCGAGACCTTGAAAGGCTTTACAAATTCAAGGCCGGCGCTGGAGCAAGCGGATAATGAAGGATTCTCTGCGGCATTGAATGATGTCGAATCCATGCAGCCATTTACAATATAGGACATAAGCCAGGTCTAAAAAACTTTCTATCGCCTAAATAATCCATACTCTGTATTTGGGATTGAGACACAAGGACGGTAAAATCCTGATAAAAACCAGGAAATTAGTCCTTGTTTTTTTATGCTCATAGTATGAATTTTGTAAAAAAAAGGGGTTACCTGACAGACTGAAAGCAACAAAAACCCTATTTTATCGCGATTTTGCCTTTTGTAATCACTTGAGGCGACAGAAAATAACCTTTGTTCCAATTTTCACAAAGAAGGGGAACGTTTTCCCTATATAGAATAGAAAAGTGGTATGAAGTGGTGTAAAGTGGTTTATTATCCCACTCGATAATAAATCAAGGGGCGAATAAGATGTTTTTGGGCCAATACCAGCATTCATTGGACAACAAAGGCAGGATCACTGTACCGTCAAAGTTCAGAGAAGAACTGGGCGAGACCTTTGTATGCACCCAGGGATTGGACAATTGCATTTTTGTGTACCCCCTGAACGAATGGCAGCGCCTGGCTGATAAACTGCGCGAACTGCCCTTCACCAGTGGAGATGTGCGCTCCTTTGAGCGATTTTTCTTTTCTGGGGCGGCTGAACTGGAAACCGATAAAAATGGCCGCGCCGTCCTGCCGGTGCACTTGCGGGAGTATGCCGGGATAGACAAGGACCTCTTAATTGTAGGGATAGGCAGCCGGGTTGAAATTTGGTCAGTGCAAAACTGGGTACGCTATAATCAAGCAACTGCCAGCACAGTGGCAAAAATCGCTGATGGGCTGGGTATTTAGGAGTGAAGAGCGTGCATATACCAGTTCTGCGGAACGAGGTCATAAAATACTGGCTGGGTGACCCGCACGGTTTCTATATCGATTGTACTCTTGGCGGCGGCGGCCACCTGCGCGAATTGCTCCAACATCTTTCCGCCGATGCGCAGATCCTGGCCATCGACAAAGATGGCGAGGTATTGCAGGAAACGGCCCCGACCCTCGCTCATCCCGGACTTCGTCTGGTTCACGGCGATTTTAAGAACCTGGATCAGTTTCTCACCGCTGAAGAGCAGGGGCAAGCAGAAGGAATTTTAATGGATCTGGGGGTATCTTCCTTTCAGTTGGATGAAAGGGAACGCGGGTTCAGTTACCACGAAGAGGCTGAACTGGATATGAGAATGAACCGCGATCAGCCCATTAAAGCCTCAGATCTGGTCAATCAGCTGACGCAAGAAGAACTCAGCCGAATTATTTTTACGTATGGCGAGGAACGGTTTGCCCGGCAGATCGCCCGGGCTATCGTTAAATACAGGGAAGACCGGCTGATTTCCACGACACTGGAACTATCCAGTATCATTAAAGAGGCCATCCCGGCCCGGTACCGGCGTGACAAACACCCGGCGCGCCGGACCTTCCAGGCCTTACGGATCGCAGTCAACCAGGAATTGGAAGCCCTGGAGGCCAGTCTTCCTCAAGCGGTGGGGGCGTTAAAGCCCGGGGGCAGGTTATGCATCATTACCTTTCATTCCCTGGAAGACCGCATCGTTAAAAAATTTTTCGCGGAGCAGGCCAGAACCTGTGTTTGTCCGCCCCGGCAGCCGGTATGCAACTGCAATTACCGGCCCAGTTTAGAGGTAGTGACGAGGAAGGCCATTTTGCCCGGAGAAGTCGAGTTGACCATCAACCCTCGCGCCCGAAGTGCCAAGCTGCGGGTAGCCAGGAAGATAGAAGTTCTATGAAATAGGAGGGAAGAATAAGCATGGTACAGGCGGGCTATCAATACGCAAGTAGCTGGGAAGAGGCAGCACCTCAACAAGAAGTTCCCCGGGTGCGAAGGGTGAAAAAGACCTATCGCAAGGTTTTCAAAGGGAAATTATTAGCAAAGCTAGGTTTGGCAGCATTTGTGTATGGATTGCTCCTGGTGTTCTTGTGCCTGAAAGCAGCTACCCTCGGTTATCAGATTGTGCATCTTGAAGAAGATATTCGTAAATTGGAGTCATCCAATCAGCGCCTGCAGTACGAGATAGAAAAACAGGTGTCTCTGGACTATGTGGAAAACTATGCCGTCACCCAGTTAGGCATGTATAAACCGGAAGAACATATCAAGGTGGCCAGCACCAGTGTGGAGAAGTCCGACACTGCCGCTGTGGTTTCCACTCCAGTCGCCGTGAGCAGCAACGAGGACAAAACCCTTCATAAGATATATGCCAGTTTGGTACAGCTCGCAGAGCACAATCAATAATATATATTAAAAACGAGGTGCGCCAAAATGCAAACTACCAGTCTGATGGTCAGAAAGCGTATTGCCACGCTTTTTTTGCTATTCACCCTGGGATTTTTTTTCCTGGGAGGCAGAATGTTTTGGGTACAATTCGTTCGCGGGGCCGAGTTATCCGAGAAAGCGGCTCAGAATCGAACCCGGGATGTCCCGGTGGAATCCAAACGAGGCATTATCAGTGACCGCAACGGTCACGATCTGGCTATTTCGGTCAGTGCCGACTCTGTTTATGCCATTCCCGCAGAGGTATTGGCCAGCAAAAGGGAACAAGAAGTAGCTCAAAAACTGGCGCCCCTTCTGGGTATGGACGAAACCAAGCTTTATGAACGCATAACCCGTCAGAGTTCCTACGAGTGGATCAAGCGTCAGATCGAACCAGAGATCTCCCAACAAATCCGGGATCTGGACCTCCCCGGAATTGGACTCACCGAAGAAAGCCGCCGCTATTACCCTAAAGGCTCCCTGGCAGCCCATGTCCTGGGGATATCCGGGGTGGATAATACCGGTTTGGAAGGCATCGATTATTTTTACAATGATTTAGTTGGAGGGCAAAAGGGGCGCATCGTCATCGAGCACGACGCTGCCAACCGCCCCATTCCCGAAGCCACTCACCAGTATGTCCCGCCGGTGGACGGCGCCAACCTGGTTTTGACTATTGACGAAACCATCCAATATATTGCTGAGCGAGAACTGGATAAAGTATTTAAAGAGCGGCAGGCCAAAGCTGCCACCGTCATCGTAATGGACCCCGCCACCGGCGAAATATTGGCCCTGGCCAACCGCCCCACCTTCGATCCCAATAATTTTGCGGACTACCCCGCCAGCAACCGGCGTAATTGGGCAATCAGCAACGCCTATGAACCCGGTTCAACTATGAAGATCACCACCGCTTCCATGGCTTTGCAGGAAGCTATCGTCAATGAAAATACCCCCTTCTTTTGTTCGGGCTCCACCAAAGTCGGCAAAGAAACCATCGGGTGTACTGACCACAGGGCCCATGGGCAACAGACCTTTGCCCAAATCGTTGAAAATTCCTGCAACGTCTCTTTCGTGCAGGTGGGTTTAACCCTGGGCATGGAGAAGTACTATCATTATTTAAATGGATTTGGGTTCGGGCAGCCCACCGGCATCGACCTGCCGGGAGAAGCTGCGGGAATACTGGTGCCGCAGGAGCGCGCCAAACAGATCGATTTGGCCACCATGTCCATGGGGCAGGCCAATGCCGTCACCCCGATTCAGCTCTGTAACGCTGTCGCCGCGGTAGCCAACGGGGGCAAACTGATGAAACCCTATCTGGTCAAACAGGTGGTGGATCAGAACGGTAATGTGCTGCAGCAAAACGAACCCACTGTAGTACGCCAGGTTATATCTGAGGAGACTTCCAAACGTTTATCCATGATCCTGGAAGGGGAAGTTATTAATGGGACCGGGAAAAATGCTTATATTGAAGGCTATCGCGCCGGAGGCAAAACCGGAACCGCTCAAAAGATTGCACCCGGGGGCGGATATCTCTCCAATGAGTATGTAGCCTCATTCATCGGTTACGCTCCGGCGCATAAACCGCGCCTGTTGTGTATTGTGGCAGTCGATGCCCCGCAGGGATATCCTTATTATGGAGGCTGGGTGGCAGCTCCGGTGTTTAAGAATATAATGCAGGATGCCTTACGCTATTTGGAAGAGCCCATGTATAAAGACGGCAATGCGGAGCAAACCCTACCACAAGAGGAAATGGTTGTGGTTCCCGATGTGGTGAATTTGCCTCTGGAAGAGGCCACCGCCGCTTTGAGAGCCCGGGGACTGCAGGCCAAGGT
>NZ_DCEA01000001.1:916-59989 GCF_002316705.1 Syntrophomonas sp. UBA1041 | reverse complement strand
CCCGGGGACTGCAGGCCAAGGTGAATGGAAGCGGCAATGTGGTGTGGCAGCAAACCCCCAAGGCCAACACCAAACTCAAACCGGGTCAGCAGGTGATCATCGACATGTCGGAAGTGGATAAGGCTAATCATGGCGGGGCGGTCACAGTGCCTGACCTGCAGGGCAAATCTATGCGGGAAGTCGCCAAAATCCTGGCAGACCTGGGTTTACATCTAATGCCGGAAGGATACGGCCTGGCCTATCAGCAAAGCCCGGAGCCCGGGAAGGTCATTAGCGGGGGCTCCACGATCACAGTCAAATTCCAGCCGGTGGGCGAGTGATGCAGCGGACTACAAATTAAACGGCATTCTTTTAATAATGCCTGGATTGAGAGGTAACGGCTATGAAACTGTTGGATCTTCTCAAAGGAATCGATATTCAAGGGAGTTCTGTTGAAATCAACCCGGATATTGCCCAAATCGCCTATGATTCGCGGCAGGTCCGCCCCGGAGCCCTGTTTGTCGCCATCAAGGGCATAAAAACGGACGGGCATTTGTATATTGCGTCGGCTATTCAGGCAGGTGCGGCAGCGGTTGTGGCTGAAGATCCAGTGATTGACGCCCCGCCGGGGTTACCGGTTATACAGGTTGATGACAGCCGGGCCATGTTAGCGGTTTTGGCGGCTCGTTTTTATAAACATCCCAGCCGCGATCTAAAGGTAATCGCCGTTACCGGCACCAATGGCAAAACTACTACCACCCATCTGATTCAGGCCATCCACCAGGAAGTCGGATGGCCCACAGCCATCATGGGAACCTTGTATGCCCGGGTGGGAGACCTGGACCTGGACCTGGGCCATACCACCCCTGAGGCGGTGGAAATAGAGTCCTTCATGGACTCGTGCCGCAAGCAAGGGGCTGAGTTCCTGGTCATGGAGGTTTCTTCGCATGCCCTGACTTTAAACCGGGTCGATCAAATCCATTTTGCGGCCGGAGTATTCACCAATCTGACCCAGGATCATCTGGATTATCATGAGAACATGGAGAATTACCTTCAAGCCAAATTGAAACTGTTCAAAATGATCCCTGGGGGGGAAAACAACTTCTGCGTTGTGAATCGCGATGACCCCCATGCGGAAAAGTTTATAAAAGCTGCTCCGGGGACCCTTTTTACCTATGGAGTGCAAGCCGGGGCTGCAGTGCGGGCGGAGAATATTGATATCAGCTTAAAAGGCACCTGCTTTACAGTGTTTTTTGGTGAAAAGCGCTTTGACATCGAGATGCGGCTCATAGGTATGTTCAGTGTATACAACGCCCTGGCTGCCATAACCGCAGCCCTCGCGGAAGGGATAGACCCGAAGATCATCACCCGGGCTTTACTTAAGGTGAAAGGGATACCAGGCCGCTTTGAGGAAGTATTTTCTTCCCATGATTTTACGGTAGTGGTAGACTATGCCCATACTCCGGATGGCTTGGAAAACATTTTGCGAACCGGCCGGGAACTGACTGCCAACCGGTTAATTACCGTATTCGGATGCGGCGGAGACCGTGACCGCGGCAAAAGGCCCTTGATGGGCGAAATCGCCGCACGATACAGCGATTTCTGTGTGGTTACCTCTGACAATCCGCGCAGCGAAGAACCTGAGGATATTATCGCTGATATTATCCCCGGAATGGAAAAAGTATCCCACTCCCGATACGCTATTATAGCGGATCGAGCGGAAGCCATCAGGCATGCTATTTATCTGGCCCGGCCCGGTGATCTCATAATCATTGCCGGCAAAGGTCATGAGACTTACCAGCTCATCAAAGGAAAGCGCTTGGATTTTGACGACCGCAAAGTGGCGCAAAAGATACTCAGCGAACTAAACCGGGCATAATATCGATGCAGGAGACGTGATGATGGAAGCTATATGGTACAGTATACTGGCGGCAGCCATAGCCCTGGTGGTTACTGCAGTTATGGGCCCATTGATAATACCGCTCTTAACCCGCCTCAAATTCGGCCAGAATATTCGCGACGACGGCCCCAAGCGGCATATGGCCAAAGCCGGAACTCCCACCATGGGCGGAGTCATGATAATCACCGGAGTGATGATTGCTACCTTTATTATGGCCGGTTCAGGATTGGAAGCTCTTACTGCCGTTTTGGTGATGATCGCTCTCGCGGCCATCGGCTTCTGGGATGACTACATTAAAGTGGTCCTCAAACGCTCACTGGGATTGCGGGCCCGGGAGAAACTGGGATTACAGCTCTTGATCGGGTTGCTGTACGGCCTGTTTTTAATCTATTATTTTAATCGCGGCACTGAAATTCTGATTCCCTTTTCCAATTATAGTGTGGATTTGGGAGCAGGTTATGTGTTATTTTTGATTGTGGTTTTGGTAGGCTCCTCAAATGCGGTCAACCTGACCGATGGTTTGGACGGCCTGGCCGCCGGGGTGACGGTTTTTGTGGCCATAGCCTATGTTATAGTGGCATGGCTGACCGGCCACCACGAAATCATGACTTTTTCCGGAGCCCTGGCTGGCGCATGCCTGGGATTCTTAATCTATAATCACTATCCCGCCAAAGTATTTATGGGCGACACCGGCTCGATGGCCCTGGGGGGCGCGGTGGCGGCCATGGCGGCCTTGACCAGAACCGAACTGGCCCTGGTATTGGTAGGCGGGGTTTATGTGCTGGAAACCATGAGCGTGGCCTTACAGGTAATCTCCTATCAGACCACCCGCAAGCGCTTGTTCTTAATGGCGCCCTTGCACCATCATTTTGAGCTAAAGGGCTGGTCCGAACAGAAGGTGGTCAGAGTATTTTGGTTCTTAGCCCTATGCAGTGCGACGCTGGGAGTAATCAGCCTGGGCCCGGCGTTTTGGCGATAAGAATGGAGTGAAATAATTGGAGCTGGTTAATAAGCGTGTCCTGGTGGTGGGATTGGGAAAAAGCGGGCAGGCAGCAGCCTCAGCCCTGGTCCGGCATGGTGCTCTGGTCCAGGTGTGCGACGCTAAAGCAGTGGAGCATTTTGATAGTGATATGATAGCCGGCCTGGAAAAACAGGGCGTAAAGATCCGTGCCGGGGAGTACCCCCAGATTGATCCCGACCACTATGATATGCTGGTAGCCAGTCCGGGCATATCCCTGGAAATCGAGCCATTTCAACAGGCATTTAAGCATGGCCTGCCGGTAATCGGTGAAGTTGAGCTGGCCTATCAGATCAAAAAACCTCAGCTTACCATGCTGGCAGTTACCGGAACTAACGGCAAAACCACTACCACCGCATTGCTGGAGCACATACTCAGACAGGGCGGCCGCCGTGCAGCCGCCGGCGGCAATATCGGCACACCTCTGACCAGCCTGGTGGAAGAAATGCCTGAGGGGATCATAGCGGTGGAAATGTCCAGCTTTCAGTTAGAAACCATTCGTGAGTTCCATCCCCGGGTGAGCGGAATGCTCAATATCACCCCGGACCATCTGGATAGGCACAAGAGTATGCCGGCCTATACGGCCGCTAAAGCCCGCATTTTTGAAAATCAGGATTTAAGCGATCAGGCCCTTTTAAACTACGATGATGCAGCTGTTCGGGAAATGGCTGCTGTTTGCCCGGCACAGGTATGGTTTTTTTCTCAAAAACAATTGCTGAAACAGGGGGTTTTCCTGGATGACGGGCAGATTGTCATAGCCAGTGAAGGAGCGCTATATCCGGTTTGCGGGCGGGATGAAGTATTGCTGCGGGGCAGCCACAATATGGAAAATATTCTATGCGCATCAGGTATGGCCTTTTGCTGCGGGGTTGCCGTTGAGGCCATCGGCTCGGCCCTCAAGACCTTTCGCGGAGTGCGGCATCGCATGGAGGAAGCCGCCACTCTTGACGGCGTCTTATACATAAACGATTCCAAGGCTACCAATCCGGATTCGGTCATGAAGGCCCTGGATGCCTTTCAGCAGCCGATTATACTCATTGCCGGGGGGCGTAATAAAGGCAGTAAATTTGATCAGCTGGCAGCGCTTGTCAAACAGAAGGTAAAAGCCCTGATCTTGCTGGGGGAGGCTCGCAATGAGATTCGCCAAGCAGTCATGGATGTTGATTTCCAGAATATATATGAGGTAGATACCCTGGAGGCGGCCGTAAACCAGGCCCGGCAGTTGGCCCGGAGCGGAGATGTGGTACTGCTTTCTCCGGCCTGTGCCAGTTGGGATATGTTCCTCAATTACGAACAACGGGGAGATGTCTTCTGCGGGCTGGTGAACCGCTAAGAGCCCGGGATTAAGTGTAATTTTGCTGGAGGCAGACGCTTGAGATTAAAAAAAGGACCCCCTGATTTAATTTTATTTATAACCGCATTAACCTTATTAGGCATAGGACTTATAATGGTGTTTAGTTCCAGTGCGGTTACGGCAAGTGTCCGCTATGGCGATGCTTATTATTTCTTTAAACGCCAGATTATCTGGTCCGTAATCGGCATTTGCGCACTGTTGATCACTATGAAAATCAATTATCACAAATTAAAAGGTTTGGCTTTGCCGGCCATGATTATTGCTCTGATCTGCCTGGTTCTGGTAATTACGCCGCTGGGGATCGCAGCCAAGGGCTCCAGCCGCTGGCTGGGTATCGGCGATGTCAGACTGTTCGCCCCTTCAGAACTGGCAAAACTGGCTACGGTTATGTTTCTGGCCCGCACTATGGAAGTGAATATAGACAAGATGAAGGATTTTGCGAAAGGGGTTCTGCCGTATCTGGGCATACTGGCCGTTATATGTGGATTGATCATGCTGCAGCCCGACCTGGGAACCACATTTGTGGTGGCGGCAACCATATTTTTTATGATGTTGGTGGCGGGCATGCGATGGAGTCACCTGGGAGGCATAGCTGTCGCAGGGCTGGCCGCAGTTTTCGCGGCCATCGCGGTTGCGCCTTACCGTCTGGAGCGCCTGATAGCGTTTACCAATCCCTGGAAGTATGCCAGCGACGAGGGCTTCCAGACCATACAGTCCCTTTATGCCCTGGGTTCAGGGGGATTATTCGGCATGGGCTTGGGCCGCAGCCGCCAGAAATTCTTTTACTTGCCGGAACAGCATACTGACTTTATTTTTGCTATCTTGGGCGAAGAACTCGGGTTTTTGGGGGCTATAGTGGTCATCGCGCTGTTTTTGCTGTTTGCCTGGCGGGGCTTCAAGATAGCCATAAATGCCCCCGACAACTTCGGAAGCCTGTTGGCGGCCGGAATCACTGTTTTAATAACCTTTCAAGCCGCGATTAACATCGGGGTGGTTTGTGGGGTCTTGCCGGTGACAGGTATTACTTTGCCCTTTATCAGCCACGGGGGTTCGTCTTTGCTGTTTACCATGATTGGGGTCGGTTTATTGCTAAACATCTCCAGGTATAGCATAAACCGCTGACAAAGGTTGCCTATTCATCCTCTGCCCGGGGAAGCATAAAAAGTGAGGCGGCAAAAATATGAAAATGATTATTAGCGGCGGGGGGACCGGGGGGCATATTTACCCGGCGTTGTCTATCGCTGAAGGTGTTCAGGAGCGTCTTCCCGACGCCAGAATATTATATGTCGGTTCCCGGCAGGGGATGGAAAAGAACATCGTCCCCAAGCGGGGGTTTGACTACGCGTCAGTAGACATAGCCGGCATCGACCGTTCTTCAATGCTCAAGGCCTCCCAATCCCTGGTCAAGTTCCCCAAGAGTTTTTTTCAAGGCTGGGATATTTTAAAAGAGTTTAAGCCGGACGTGGTGGTTGGCACGGGTGGATACGCTTCTTTCCCGGTGGTGCTGGCCAGCACTTTTTTTTCTTGCCGCAGTTATATCCATGAACAGAATGCGCAGCCCGGACTGGCTAACCGGCATCTAGCCGGCAGGGTAGACTGCGTTATGCTGACATTTGAGGAAGCGGCCCGGCACCTGCAGGCCAAACGCATTGAAATTACGGGTCTGCCGGTTCGCCAGGCCATCACTAGCGTAAATCGAGCTCAAGCTTATGACAAATGGGGTTTTTCGCCTGATGTTTTCACCCTGGTGGCATTTGGAGGAAGCCAGGGAGCCGCCAGCATTAACCGCGCCATGCTGGGCTTCCTGGACAGGATCAGGGCGGAGCGTTCCCAGGTGATATGGATGACCGGGCACAAGCAGTATGAAGAGCTTTTGGAGCAGGTGAACGGCCTGCAATTAGGGCAAAGTAAAGTCAAGCTGGTGTTAAAACCCTATTTGGATCATATCGAAGATGCGCTGGCAGCGGCCGACCTGGCGGTATGCAGAGCCGGAGCCAGCACCTTGAGCGAGCTGGCCGTGCTTGGCTTGCCGGCTGTTCTGGCGCCTTATCCTTATGCCAGCGACAATCACCAGGAAAAGAACGCCCGGGCTTTGCTGGAAAAAAAGGCAGTCGAGATGATTATCGATGAGTTCCTGGATGGGGATACTCTCTATGAAAAAATTGAAAGTCTGCGCCATCAGCCCGAACAAGTGCGTTTCATGGCAGCCAATATGAAAAAGGAAGCCAAACCGAACGCATTAGATGATATCCTGAACATTATACTGTCCTGAACATCAAGCCAATCGGCCGGCCCGGCTATTTTAAACGGGTGAAAGATGGACAGGCTTAAGGAACACTATGTAACCACTTTTATCAAAGATGCATACTATAGGTTGTAGATACTATCGAAATAGGGAAGGAGATGAGGAAATGACCGCCTCGTCGGTGCAATGGGTGCATATGGTCGGGATTGGAGGAGCCGGGATGAGCGGCATCGCCAAGGTTCTGGCAGAGCAGGGACTTAAAGTCAGCGGTTCAGATCTGCAGAGTACAGATGTTACCCGTAAATTGGCGGACCAGGGCGTTACTGTCTACTTGGGGCATTCTTCAGCCAACCTTAAACCCGGAGTTGATCTGGTGGTGGCTTCCTCAGCCATTCCGAAAGACAACAGCGAATTGACCGCCGCCCGTGAGAGCGGCATCCCCATTCTAAAAAGGGGCCAAATGCTGGCCTATATGGTGAACGACCTGCAGACCATCGCCGTGGCCGGAGCCCATGGCAAAACCACCACAACCTCAATGGTTTTTCAGGCTTTGTGCGGAGCCGGTCTAGATCCTACTTTTATTTTGGGGGGAGAATTACAGGGCAGCCAGTTGGGGGCGCGTTTGGGCAAAAGTCCCTATTGCGTAGTTGAAGCCGATGAAAGCGATGCCTCCTTTCTGGAATTGAGACCGTATATAGCGGTAATCACCAATATCGAAGATGATCATCTGGATTTTTACGGATCTACAGAAAACATTCTCAAAGCATTCAGGCGCTATTTCGATTGCGTAAAAAACGGTGGCTTCGCCTTAGTCTGCGGGGATGATACCGAGGTACAAAAGCTGCTGGCTCAGGAGGTGTCATCCCGTGTAGTGACATACGGTGAAGGGACTGCCAACGACTACTATTTCACCGATTGGGAAGCCAGGGAGATGGGCTCCCGATGCCAGGTTTTTAAACGCGGTCTGCGTCTGGGCAGTCTGCATCTATCGGTCCCGGGCAGGCATAACACCCTTAACGCTATAGCCGCAGTGGCAGCTGCCTGTGAGCTGGGCCTGCCTTATGAACCCGCAGCCCGGGCTTTGCAGGAATTCAGCGGCGCCAAGCGGCGTTTTCATCTGGTGGGACAGAAGAATGACATCACTGTAATAGACGATTATGCCCATCACCCTACCGAGATCGAAGCTACCATTGCGGCGGCTCGGCAGGCTCATAAGGGGCGGCTCACAGTGATTTTTCAGCCCCACCGTTTTACCCGCACCCAGCTTATGGGAGAGCGCCTGGGCAAATCCCTGGTCGGAGCCGATACGGTCTTTGTTACAGATATTTACTCAGCCGGTGAACCGGTAATTCCCGGGATTACAGCGCAGATCGTCTATGATGCGGCCCGCGGGGCTGAAGCCAAAGTCTATTATGTGCCCGATAAAGAGGCGCTGGCGCCTCTGGTGGCGGGCCAATCCCAAAAGGGGGACCTGATTATTACCATGGGAGCCGGCGATGTTTGGAAGCTGGGCCCAATCATCTTAGAAAAGATTTAACACCTGTGGGGGTGCTATATTGGATAATTTCTATATCAAGGGTGGCGTCGCCCTGAAAGGCCAGGTTCATATCAGTGGTTCCAAAAACGCCACTCTGCCCATTATGGCCGCCAGCCTGATGGCGGCTGACGAAGTGGTGCTATGCGGCGTTCCCGACTTGGAAGATATAAATGTGATGTCTGATGTCTTAAGGCTTTTGGGAGCGACAGTTAAGAGAGAAAATGACGTATTAATCATAGACAGCCGTAACGTGAACGGTGTCGAACTGCCTGAGTCCATGTCCAGGAAGATGCGGGCCTCAAACCTGGTGATGGGCGCTTTGCTGGCCCGTTTTAAAAAGGCTGCGGTAGCGTACCCGGGTGGATGTGCCATCGGCAGCCGGCCCATGGATCTCCATCTCAAGGGATTCAGAGCTTTGGGGTACCATATCACCGACGAGTGCGGAGTCATGTTTGGAGAAGCTGAGAGCCTCGGCGGGCAGGAGACCTTGCTGGATTTCCCCAGTGTGGGGGCAACAGAAAATATTATGATGGCAGCGGCCTTAACCCCTGGTATCACTACTTTGCGCAATGCCGCCAGGGAGCCGGAGATTATCGACCTGCAGAACTTCCTCAATCGTATGGGGGCCAGAATACGAGGCGCCGGGCTGGATACCATACGCATTGAAGGGGTGAGCAGGCTCCACGGAGTGGAGCACACGGTCATCCCCGACCGCATCGAGGCCGGAACCTTCATGGTGGCGGCAGCCATTACCAGTGGCGATGTTATGATCGACAATATAGTATTGGAGCATATTCAATCCCTGGTAGCCAAACTTCGCGAAATCGGTGTGGATATCAGTTCTAACGGCTCCTGGGTCAGGGTGTCGGGGCATCAGCCCATGCACAGTGCGGACATTAAGACCATGCCTTATCCGGGCTTCCCCACCGACATGCAGCCGCAGATGATGGCCTTGATGTCCACCGTACCGGGAACCAGCATTATGGTTGAAACTATTTTCGAGAACCGTTTTATGCATGTTCATGAATTGAGAAGGATGGGAGCGGAGATTAAAATAGAAGGCCGGGTAGCCATCATCAAAGGAAAAGAATACCTGGAAGGGGCTGCCGTGGAGGCCACTGATCTGCGCGCCGGAGCCGCACTGGTTTTAGCCGGTTTGAAAGCCCGCGGAGAGACCAGAGTAGGCAAACTGGAACACATAGACCGTGGTTATGAAAAACTGCACTGCAAGCTGCACAATCTAGGCGCAGATGTACAGCGCAAGCCCGCGCCCTGAAGGCCGGTAAATTCATACAGAAAGAGTATAGGGAATCCAGTCAGGCAGATGATTTTACCACTGAATTCTGCTATAATCTATCCAGCAATTAGGGGCAGAGGCAGCTTATGAAGAGTCAATGGAATTATAGTTTTGTAAAATATACGGTTTTCCTTTTGGTCAGTCTCATTTCTATTTTCCTGTTTATGCATAGTTCTTTCTTTTACATCGATCAGATTACTGTGCAAGGGGCAGAAAGAATGGGATCCGCAGAGGTTATTCGGCTCTCCGGACTGCAGACCGGGCTGAATATCTTCTCGGTCAACGGGCAGCAAATCAGTCAAGCCCTGAAGGTGCATCCCATGGTTCAGGATGTCAAGGTAATCAGGCACTGGCCCAGGCACCTGGAGATTCAGGTCAGCGAACGGCAGGCCTGGGCTTTAATTCCTTGTCAGGGCGGGTTTTTATGCATCGACCAGGAGGGCGTTGTCATCGATAAGTTAAATATTTTTTCCCCAGATCAATATTGTATAATTACTATGGACAAACAACCCGAGCAAGTGGTTTTAGGACAAGTGATAGATCCCGAAGCAATCGCGGCCATTCGCCAGATCTGGGAGGCCATCCCAGTTGAACCCCGGGTTGACATCTCCGACTATCATTATGTCAATGAGAGTAAAGAGGTGATCTTATATACCAACCACGGGACAGAGATTCTTTTTGGCGATCTGGAGCGATTAGCAGATAAGGTACAGTCCCTGCTTCAAATTATAAATATAGAAAAGGACTATGAGAAGCAAGGCAAAAGCCCGCTTAGCTATGTTGACCTGCGTTTCAAAGGTCAACCGGTTGTTAAAACACTTGATTAAATATGGGGCGGTTAAAAAGGTGATGGTAAAATGCGAAGCCGAAATGCTCAAATAACGATTGCAATAGTTTCTTTAATCCTTGGTATTTTGTTAGCCATACAGTTCAAGACCCAGGAAAACATCAATGACACTCTCATGCCGGGGCGGGTCGAAGAACTGAGCCAGAGTCTCATCGAAGTGACCAAACAGCGCGATGCCTTGGCCGAAGAAGTGCAAACCCTGAGCGACAAACTTCAGAAAATCCGTCAGGTTGACGAGGCCATGGCCGATCTGCAGGACGAGGTCATGAAGGCCAATATGGCAGCCGGAAAGGTTGCGGTCAGCGGGCCGGGTGTCCTCCTGACCCTGAATGACAGCAACCGCACCCTGCAGTCCGGAGAAAACCCCAACTATGGAATTGTACATGATTATGACCTTTTGACCTTAGTCAATGAATTGCGGGCTTCAGGGGCTGAAGCCATTGCGGTAAATGGCGAGCGCCTCACCGCAATTTCAGAGATAAGGTGTGCCGGTACCTTGATTTTGGTCAACTGGGCCCGCATCGGTCCGCCCTATGAGATAAAGGCCATCGGGGATCCCGAAATGCTGACCAGCGGATTAAACATCAGGGGCGGCCATCTGGAAACCCTCAAATATCTGGGGGTGCAGACCAACCTGCAGAAGGCGGACAAGTTGGAGCTGCCTGCTTATAACGGGGCCATGAAATTTACCCATGCTGTACCCGTAATCACTACGAATGAGGCGGAATAGAAAATGTGGCTGGTAGTTATTTTTTGTTTATTAATAGGATTATTTATCGGATTTCAGATGCCGGTGCTATTTCCGGTGCTGTATGCAAAATATATGTCTATTGCCATACTGGCGGCCCTGGATTCCGTATTTGGGGGCATTCGCGCCTATATGGAAGACGGCTTTGACAGCACCATTTTTGTAACCGGTTTTGTTATAAATGCCTTATTGGCGGCTGGTATGGCCTATTTAGGGGACCGTTTGGGGGTTGATCTATACCTGGCGGCGGTCTTGGTCTTTGGAGTACGATTGTTCCAAAATTTGGCGATAATTCGTCGATATCTCATGAAAAAATATTAGTACCAAAATAAAGGAATATCCAGGATTTTGTGGTATTTCTATGTAGGTATTAAAGTAAGGGGGAATCACTATTAAAAACCGCCATATAGTGGTTGCCCTGGACATAGGGACCCACACTATCAAAGCCGCCATGGCTGAAGTGATTGCAGTAGATCAAATTAACATTTTGGGTATATCAGCTCTGCCTGCCCGGGGGATAAGAAAGGGTCACATCGTTGACATCGAATCTGCCGCCCAGAGCATGGAAGAGGCTTTGAATGCCCTGGAGAGGCTGACCGGTATGGAAATCAGCGGGGCCTTAATCGGATTTTCAGGGACCAGCCTGTCAACAATCAATAATCATACCGTCGTAGCAGTAGGAACCCCCAGCTACGAGATATCCCAGGATGATAAGAGCCGAGTTCTGCATTCGGCGCAGACCATTTCCCTTCCGCCTGATAAAAGTATTGTGCAGGTCGTGGAACGTCAATACATCATCGACGGATACGACGGGGTCAAGGAACCGGTAGGAATGGTAGGAAGCCGCCTGGAAGCAGAGATTACGGTTATCGTTGCTGCCATTGCCGCGGTTCAAAACTTGCAGCGCAGCGCCGGCAGAATCAATCTGGAGGTCGAAGGTTTAGTATTCAATCCCCTGTTGACAGCGGAGGCAGTTTTGATGCCTACTGAAATGGAGATGGGGGTGGCTCTGGTTGAC
Source organism: Syntrophomonas sp. UBA1041 (assembly GCF_002316705.1). Lineage (NCBI taxonomy): Bacteria > Bacillati > Bacillota > Clostridia > Eubacteriales > Syntrophomonadaceae > Syntrophomonas > Syntrophomonas sp. UBA1041. The sequence continues at coordinate 48,046 of NZ_DCEA01000001.1, read as the reverse complement.
ATCGGTGGAGGCGCCATAGATGTCAGCGTATTTGAACGGGGCAGCCTGTTATGTGCCTCGGTCTTGCCCCTGGGAGGGGAGCATATTACCAAAGATCTGGCTATTATTCTAAAAACTTCATTGGAGGAGGCCGCCAGCCTTAAAGAACGCAGTGAGATAACGGCTTTACAAGCAGACGATGATGCAGTGATAGAGATAAAAGACGTTCAGGGCCAGCCAGGGCACCAGGTTTCTCAGCAATTGGTCGCCGAGATCATCTCAGCGCGGGTTCTGGAAATCGCGCAAATGGTTTATAGGGAATTGAGGCAGTTTGATGCCATTAATAGAATACCGGCCGGAATTGTAGTCACCGGAGGCGGGGCAGAACTAATTGGCATGCCGGAGTTGTTTGAGGAATATCTGGGAGTTCCAGTAAGATTGGGGGCTCCGGATAGGGTGATAGGCTTAGCCAGCGAATACAGACGGCCCTGCTACGGTGCGGCAGTGGGCGGTTTAATCTGTGCAGCCCGGCACATGGGGCCTCATAAATTTGAAAACAAACGTGGCCTGTCAAGCTTGATTGACAGAATGGGCGAATGGTATAAGGATTTTTTTAGGTAAAGGACAGAGGAGGTTATTTAATGCCATTGGATTTTGACGTTGAGATGCAACAGTTTGCTGACATCAAAGTCATAGGAATCGGCGGCGGCGGTAACAACGCCATTAATCGCATGATTGAAGCCGGTTTAAAAGGGGTTGAATTTGTAGCTGTAAATACTGATTCGCAAGCATTGTGGATTTCCAAAGCGGACAAGAAGATCCAGGTAGGTGAAAAGCTGACCAAAGGTCTGGGCGCGGGCGCCGACCCGGAGATCGGACTCAAAGCGGCTGAAGAGAACGCCGATGAAATCAAACGAGCCCTGCAGGGAGCCGATATGGTTTTTGTAACCGCAGGGATGGGCGGCGGCACCGGCACCGGTGGCGCGCCGGTGATTGCCAGAATAGCCCGGGAGCTGGGTGCACTCACAGTAGGTGTTGTTACCCGGCCGTTTACTTTTGAAGGCCGCAAGCGCAATTCGCAAGCGGAAAGCGGTATACATAACCTGCGTGAAGAAGTGGACAGCCTGATCACTATACCCAATGACCGCCTGCTGCAGGTGGTAGAGAAGAATACCGCTTTTAACGATGCCTTCCGCATCGCCGATGACATTCTTCGCCAGGGCGTGCAGGGCATTTCGGATCTCATCGCTGTACCCGGCGTCATAAACTGCGACTTTGCCGATGTCAAAACCGTCATGAAAAATACCGGCTCGGCGCTGATGGGCATCGGCACCGCCAAAGGGGAAAACCGGGCCGCGGAAGCTGCCCGTATGGCCATTTCGAGCCCGTTATTGGAAACCTCCATCGACGGAGCCAAAGGGGTGTTGTTTAACATCAGCGGGGGAGGAGGCCTCACCCTGTTCGAGATCTATGAAGCGGCCGAGATTATTCATCAGGCGGTTGACGCGGAAGCCAATATCATCTTCGGCGCCAATATCATAGAGAGCCTGGAAGATGAGGTGCGCGTCACCGTGATCGCCACCGGATTCAGCGCCTATAAGCCCAGACTGGGAGAGACCACCAAAGGCAGAGCGGGCATTGACGCCCCACCTACTTTTACGGAAAAAGGCGACCTCGAAATTCCGCCCTTTTTGCGCAGCCGTAAGCGCTCGGACAATAGATGACGCCTGGGCTTAATTATATAAGCAGATAATCAAACCAGCTAGAACCGGGAATGTGAATTCTCGGTTTTTTGTTTTTTATAGGATAAGAATGTGGGTCAGTCCGGGGCAAATCCAACAAATTATGTTCACCCCCTTCTGGTATAATCTGTTAAGCATGTGAGCCCAAGAGCAAGAATATGAATGTTTATAGTGAATAAAAACTTACAAAACCACCGGAATTAACTAAAAAGGTGAAGGCGAATTGAACAATCCCAAAGTCTATTTGGACCTGACCTTTCTCAATAATTTCATAATGGATTTTATAATCCTGTGGGCTACCGCCAGGCTGTCGGGGCTTAAACCAAAACATTCCCGTATAGCGGTGGCATCGGTGCTGGGGGCGGCCTATGCGGTGGGTTACGTATGGCTGGCGGGTAGCCTGATCTTCAGCATGACCGGCAAAATCGTGGTCTCCGTAATTATGGTCATTCTGGCCATCAAACCTGCCCGCTGGCAGGATTATAGCAAGGTCCTGCTGTACTTTTACCTGATCAATTTCACCGTAGCAGGGGCTACCATCGCCTTTTCCTCACTGTTTGCAGACACCGAATTGGCCCGATTTTTCCCGGCTATCTGGATTGTAGTGGCTGTATTGGCCGCCCTGGCTATCGGACTGTTCGCGGGCCGCTACGTGAAAGACCATCTTCTTCCCGGGCTGTTAAAGTTTCAGGTGGTCTTGAGATTCGGCAAACAACATTGCATGGGCCACGGCTTTGTGGACACCGGCAACTCGCTCAAAGATCCCCTGACCAGGAAACCGGTAATTGTGGCGGAATATGGGTTGATAAAACCGTGTCTGCCCCTCGAACTGCAAAATATGGTGGAAAAGGATCAGAGCGAAGAGGCCCTTTTGGAGCAAATCATTGCCAGCAGCTGGGCAAACCGCCTCAGGCTGATACCCTTTTCTTCCATCGGAAGAAAAAATGGGATGTTGTTGGGGGTCCGGGCCGATGAGGTGGTGTTGAATATCGGCTCCAAAGATATAATGCACAAAAATGCGGTAATAGGAATCTACCGGGAACAGTTGAATCCGCAGGGCAATTATCAGATGTTGATTCCCGCGGATATGGTGGAAGGATAGGAGGGAATGCTATGGGAATCAGAGACCTGTTAAAGAACTGGCAGATGAGCCTCATCAGGCTGTACATCAGGAAGAGGATACCACAGTTCATTCATTATATCGGCTCGACAGAAGTATTGCCTCCACCGCTGCAAGAGAATGAGGAGATGAGCCTGATTTCGCGCCTGGAGCAGGGCGACGCCGGGGTAAAAGCCAAACTGATCGAGCATAACCTGCGCCTGGTGGTATATATCGCCAAAAAGTTCGAAAACACCGGTATCAACATTGAAGACCTGGTTTCCATCGGCACTATTGGCCTAATCAAAGCGGTCAATACCTTTGAACCGAAAAAGAATATCAAACTGGCCACCTACGCTTCGCGCTGCATTGAAAACGAAATCCTCATGTACCTGCGCCGAAATCTGAAAAACCGCGGCGAAGTCTCCCTGGATGAGCCTCTTAATGTGGATTGGGACGGCAATGAACTCTTGCTGTCCGATGTTCTGGGAACTGACGGGGACATGATCTACAAACGCATTGAACATGAAGTGGAAAAGAGCCTTTTGTGGCAGGCCATGCATAAATTGAGCAGCCGGGAAAAAACCATCATTCAGCTTCGCTTCGGCCTGGGGGATGGATTGGAAAAAACCCAGAAGGAAGTGGCCGATATTTTAGGGATATCACAATCCTATATTTCACGCCTGGAGAAAAGAATCCTGAAAAGGCTGCAGCGAGAGATTCGAAAAATCGAATAAAGGCGGGAATTTGGGGCAGACTTCATCGTCTGTCCCCGCTAAATAGCGAATAAATCCGGGCTGCTACGTAAACAATTTAATTAAGGGAATATAGTGCTTAAAATAGCACTATTTTTTATGAGTGCCAATGCAAATGCTATGAAGGGAAGGAACCGGCTTGATCAATAAAGTTGAGATATGCGGGGTCAATACCTCCAAACTTCCCGTGCTGAAAAATGATGAGATGAGAGTGCTGTTTAAGGAGTTTCAGTCGGGTGATCAGGAGGCCAGGGATAAACTGATACAGGGCAACCTGCGGTTGGTTTTAAGTGTGATACAGCGTTTCAGCAACCGCGGGGAATTCGTGGACGATCTATTCCAGGTGGGTTGCATCGGACTGATTAAAGCCATAGATAATTTTGATTTGAGCCAGAATGTGCGTTTCTCCACCTACGCGGTGCCTATGATCATCGGGGAGATCCGGCGCTACCTGCGCGACAACAACCCGGTCAGGGTTTCCCGCTCTCTGCGCGACATCGCTTACAAAGCCCTGCAGGTCAGAGAACGGCTGGTCTCGGATCATTCTTCCGAGCCGACCGTGGTTCAAATCGCCAAAGAGCTGGAACTGCCCCGCGAAGAGGTGGTGTTTGCCCTGGATGCCATTCAGGATCCGGTGTCACTATTTGAACCTATTTATAATGACGGCGGCGACCCGATTCTGGTAATGGACCAGATCAGCGATGACAAGAACACCGACGATCTGTGGCTGGAGGAAATCAGCATCAAAGAAGCCATGAAAAAGCTGAATGAGCGGGAAAAGCATATCGTTTCACTAAGATTTTTCGCGGGCAAGACCCAGATGGAGGTTGCCGATGAAATAGGCATTTCCCAAGCTCAAGTATCCCGCCTGGAAAAAGCTGCCCTCAAACAGCTTAAAAAGTATATTTGAAGGTGCGCTAGGAGGCTAGAATATGGGCAACAAAATCATAACGATGTTTTTGGTTATGGCCGTTCTAGGTTTGTTGATGCCTTTGACCCAGGAGTTATTGGCGGTTGAAAATGCCTTTACGGTAGACAACCTGGTGCGCATAGAACTGCCCGCTGAATAAATGTCAAATGGGGACGTTCCCATTGGTTCCCCGTCCCCATTTGTCCCTTGATTATCTGATGTATTTAATATATATGAACTTGCCGCCTACACTTTTATTGACATCAGCCGGGCTTTGGGTATTCTGCCAATATACACTGGGCCAATCGGGGTTAACGTTATCCGGATTATCGAAAACCACTGTAATATCCGTTATGGGCGGCAAAGTATTCGCTTTGCTCGTCCACAGATAGATAAACTTTCCGCCCGAACCCCAATTTAAATCCATGCTATTTCGCGTATAATCAACGTAGTTCGAATTGTGGTTCATGGAGTTTGTCTCCGAGCCCGCCGAACTTCCCCGGTATTCCATAAAGAAATCGGTATAGGCCTCATCGATGTTTTCTCCCAGTTTATAGCACAAATAGATGAAATTCCCGCCTGCACCCGCGTTCAAGTCAGCATTGATCAGCTGATACCCGGGAGGACATTGGCTTCTTGCGTTCCATTCGTTTTTGTCTGCGACGAATACGATATCCGTTACATATTTTTGCACAGGCCACTGGTTTCCCTGGGCCAGATTCAGCTTTTCGAATTCGGCTTTAAGGCTGGCGGCCCTGGCCGGATCGCTGCAAAGCTCCCAAATAGGCACGAGAGCCCTGGCAGTGGTATTGCCGAAATCGACCAGCGTACCCTTGTCCTCCAATGTGCTTTCCCATTTCGTCAGTGCCTGGGGATCGTTTACAAATTGATTGATATTCAGAGCGAAACCGCCGCCATAGCTGTGGAGGATCTGCTCCTTGTCGCTGTCATACGTGGATTTATTCTTGACGTTTTGATATTGGGCGCTGCCCCCGGCGCTGAATATGACGGCATTAAAGTCTGCTTTTGTAGCGGTTTTAAAGTTTTCATAACTGGTTGACGCCTTGGAACTGGCAGTAATGCTATAATCAACTCTGCCTCCGGTAATCGTATCGACAAGTACGTATTGGCCGAAGTTGGCAAAAACCGTATTGGCGGAAATGCTGCTGTCATTCAGCATCTGCTTGGCATCAGCGGTGAGGTAGTCTTTTAAGTCGGCCGTTCCGTTGACGTATACGCCGTACTTTTTAACCACATAGCTATAGGTGGAAAAATAGTTGTTCAGTTTTTGGGTGCGTGCCGAATCAAAATTAGCCTTAACCGAACCGCCAAAGCCAAAATAGCTGCCCGAGGCGCTTATTTTGGTAGACATGTTATTGCTGTATGACCTGATGGATTCGCTGATATTTTGACTGTTTACGCCCTCATCATAACGAATTCGTTCCATTTTTTGGTTCTGAATGAGCTTCCCAGTATCTAAAACCGGCTGCTTTAACGAATCCACAGATGCGTATTTGCCAAAGACATCATAGCCTCTGCCCACCCGCATAACTACAGGAATATCCGCTTCATTCATGGTTACTTTATAAGCTTTTCCAACCTGCTCAACTGCCCAGGTACCTTTGAGTTTACTGATATCGATTGAAATCATCGGAGTGATATCTGGTTTTACGGGCGTAACTACCGAGGGGGTCTCTTTAATATCCGGCAACGACGGGAGAATAGGCTTAACAGGCTTAACGATTGCTTCGCCTGATGAGCCTGTTTTGGTTATGGTTACTTTTCTGGCGACTTCTTCCCATTGAACGTCACAGCCCAGGGTTTCCGTAACAAATCGGAGGGGCAGCATGGTCCGCCCGTTGATAATCAGGGGTTTTACATTGACATTGTCAGGATCTATGGGAACAGTTTTTCCATTGACCAATGCATTGCTTTGCCCAATCCATAGTTCCATTTTGGTTTCACCTAATGACACCGTTACTTTTCTGGTTTCATTATCCCAGGCCACATCAGCGCCCAGGGGAGTCGCGGCAAATCTGATCGGCAGCATGGTCCGGCTTTCAATAATGGTAGGGCTGACATCCATAACAATCAGTTCGCCATTGGCGGTATAGGTGTTGTTGTCGAGGATAAAAACCATCACCGTCTCCTGGCTTTTTGATGTTTCAGCAGCGATGGCGAGCAAAGGAAAAAACATCATTAAACTCGCTAATACCCACGATATGGCTAATACTGGTGAGGAAATGTTTCGACATTTTGGGTTCGTAATAATTTTCATCAATACCGACCTCCTGTTTAATCAAATGATTAGTTGGTACATGTTTATAAAGCATCGATGTGCTTTAAGAAATATAGTATTCTTCCCCTGATTCTTAAACGAAGCAATCATCATCCCTGTTTTTCCAGACGCTCAAATACAAAATCCACGTGGTCCGATAGTTTCTGAATAACGACGGTATGATCACCGCCTTCCTGAACGGCAACCAAAAGGTCTAAAATAATGCCCATGAAGCCGTAATTCAATTCTTCGGCGGCGATTCTCAGATCAGTATCATCCCGTATCTTTCCCTTTGCCGCCATGGTCCTCAGTATTGCCTCGTAGTAATCCGCCGGTTCTTTCAGCATGAATTCCTTGACAAAGTTTCTGGCCTTTTGATTTATATACTGTTCCATCAATATGATCAGGGCCATTTTATCGATTCTGGAGGTCCTGTTCTTAACATATTTGATGAATAGCAGCCTGAAAATCTCCCGGGGCGCCATAAATTCGATTTCATACTCAAGTTCTTTTTGATCCGGCTTTTGGGCCTGCATTCCTTCCTGAAAACAGTCAAATATATGGTTCAGGATATCTTCTTTGTTTCTAAAATGGTTATATATTGAGCTTTCCTTTATTCCTGCCCCATAAGCTATCTTTCTTACAGATACACCGTTATAGCCATGCCTGGAAAACATATCTATTGCCACATCAAATATTTTTTCTCTTGTTCCGGACAGCCGTTTCATTTTTTAATCCCTTTCTGCTAACTATCGTTATCCTATAGCAGTTATTATACTATAAATAATAGCATTAATTGCACAATATGCTAACAAGTGTTAATAAAAAATAGGCGCAGATAACGCAGATTCATTAAAGGCCTGTACCTCCTGGATTCGAGTCAGAGCATATAATGTATGCAAGGTCTGGGCGCCGATAGAATTAAAACCAGGAGTTAGTCCCCTTTTTGTGTTACAATGCGGAAAAAGGGTTTGGGGGATAGAGGTTTACCAGGGGTATCCTAGAACCATCCCCCCGTAACCAGGGAGGTTGAGGATTTTGTCGGGTAACAAGGTGCGGTTGTTCTGGGAGGGGCGCCAGGATACGCCGTCAGGAATTGCCCACAGCGTGGAGCCCGCCGTAATTTCCCGCATTTATCCCCATCCAGTCAAACCGGAAAACTCTTTATGGCCGGAAGAGATCCGGCGCCCCGATGCCACCCCGGAAAACCGCATGTGCTTCGGCGACAACTCGGATGTAATGCAGTATCTGCTGCGAAATGGATATGAAAACAGGTTCAATCTGATCTATATAGACCCGCCCTATTTGAGCAACCAAAAATACCTGTCGCGCATTGAGATCGGTGACAAGACCAGTCCCCAACCGGTGGAGCGTCAGGTATTTCGTGATAATGGCCCGGGCGGCCTGGACGCCTTTCTGGAGCAGATGTTCCTGCGCTTGCAACTGATGAAAGATCTCTTAAATGAGAATGGCAGCCTCTTCGTGCACCTGGACTGGCATGTCAGCCATTATGCAAAGGTATTGCTCGATGAGATCTTCGGGTCTCAGACCATGATCAACGAAATCGTATGGTGCTACGGGGGCGGCACCGGAACCAGGCGCCACTTTCACCGCAAGCACGATTTGATCCTGTGGTACGCCAAAGGTCCTGATTATACCTTTAACCCGCAGTATCGCTCTTATTCGCCGGGGACGGTGCAGAGGGGACTGACCAGGGTCAAGGGAGACCGTTATAAGCTGCACTCCAAAGGCGCATTGATGCAGGATTGGTGGAGCGACATAAACAAGATCCTCAGTCCCACCGCCCATGAGAATCTTAAATTCCCGACTCAAAAGCCTCTGGCCCTCTTGGAGCGGATAATCGCCGCAGCCTCCAATCCCGGTGATCTGGTGGGCGACTTCTATGCCGGTTCGGCGACAGCCGCGCAGGCATGCGAAGCAAGCGGCCGTTTCTGGGTGACATGTGACAACAGCCCCATCGCTATCGACACCGCTATGAAGCGTTTGATCAGAATGCCGGCCCGGCCTTTCACTGTGGAGAGTATGGAGGCTTCGTCTCATGAGACTGGGAAACTAGTACTCAAACCCCTGCTGGTCAATGATTTCAGTTCGGAAGATATACTGCTCCAAGTGGGTATACAAAGCTACCGGCCCGGACAGGAGATCAAGCCCGCTCCTGCGTTTAGCTATATAGACTTTTGGGAAATCGACCTCAATTATGACGGAAAGGTTTTCAACTCCGACCTGCAGGTCGTCAGGGCCAGCCAGCGCATGGACAGCGACCTGCCCCTGCAAATCACCGCCCGCCTCAAAAAGCCCTCAACACCCATTGAGATCGCCATTAGAGTACATGATGTATTCGGTGATACAGTAGTGGCCATCGCCCGTTTAAACTCCTGAAACAGATTATAGATATGTCTGGAATAACTATGGCGGGATTATTGGGACAACTACCGGCCCTGGTTACACTGACAGAAGCCAGGCGGCAACCGCTACCCATGGGGCGGTGGGCGTATGTATAGCGTTTATACATGCCTCCCATGCTGCCTGCTTTGCACATTAGCACTTTCTTTTTATCGTCTTACGCCGATTGATTATGCAATTGCCCTTGATGATTAGCGTACAAAACTACACATGAGAAATCGATGGACAGGTGCGGAGGTTCGCTTCCTCTCAGGCGTACCATTAGAGAAACTGGTACTTCCCTAGAAGTTGAGAAGTATTTTTTTGTTCTATGACAGTACGATAACCAGACAAAGTATTTTCTTGAACATCTTAATTCAAAATTATGTTATTCTATTGTCAGTGTGTTTTCGTCAGATTTCGCAGCATGGTTTGACGGTAGGCAGGTTACACTCTAAAACCCAATATTGTAGTATAGGAGGATGGATTCACTTTGGACATTTTGTTAATTTTGTTGCCCATTATTGTTGTTTTAGGTCTTCTGATCTTCGCTAAATGCCCTGCTGATATCAGTGGGTTTATCGGCTGGTTATTAACCCTCACCATTGCCTACCTGTTCTTCCACACCTCTTTGCGCGTAAGTTTGGCCTCGACAGTAATGGGGATGGTCCGTTCATTCCCGGTTTCCTTGATGGTAGCCACTTCAATTCTGCAGATCACCTTTTTGGAATCTACCGGAGCCCTGCAGCGCATCGTGGCCTTTGTCAAAACTATCGCCCGCAGCAATCACGCGGTGCAGATCATGATAATCAATATGGGAATCGGCACCCTGCTGGTGTCGGTAGGCGCCACCCCGGTCTCAATTCTACCGCCTATAATGCTGGCCATGGGCTATTCTACTTTCGTGGCAGTGGCTTTGCCCGCGTTGGGATTTGATGGCTTGTGCACCTATGCTCTCCTGGGCGCTCCGCTGGTGGCCTTCGCCGACCTTACCGGCACCCCCCTGGTCGACTCCGCCCTGGTATTCTCCAAATTCATGCCCGTTATCTCGACAATGATCGGGTTCGGGATGCTGTGGATCGTGGGCGGTTGGAAGAAAGTGGTGGAGGGCTTTGTGCCCTGTACCCTGGCCGGTGTAACCATGGGTTTTACAGCCGTGGCGGTAGCCCACTGGGTGCCTGCGGGGGTGGTTTTGACAGGGATCTTTGCCGGTATGGCCACTATTTTAATAATGTTCGCCTACTTAAAGGTTCAGGGCAAACCGATTATCGACCGCAGTGAAATCAGCAAACTGGATTTGCGCACCGAGAACTCCATGTCATTATTAAAAGCCTTATCTCCGTGGATAATACTCATCATTTGCTGCCTGATTGTAAATTTCTGGAGTCCGGCCTTGACCCTGTTATCCAAAAAACTGGCCATGCCTTTTAATCTGATCCCAGGTGGAAAACCCATATCCACCCGCATGCTGTGGAACGCCTATACCTGGGTGGTGATCAGCACTATCCTGGCTTTGCCCTTCATCACTCCCAGCAAAGCGCAATGGAAGGATATCGGATTGAAATGGCTAAAACGGGCCCCGCGCCCGGTTTTCTCCGCGGCTATTTTCTTCGCCATTGCTGAACTAATGGTGAATTCGGGAATGAGCCCGGTAGGAGACGTCTGGAAGATCGTCAATCCGGACTGGAACATGATCTCTGTTCTGGCCAACACGTCAGCCCAATTCTTTAAAGACCTGTATCCCATAGCGGCTGCTTACCTGGGACTGATGGGTGGTTTTATAACCGGTTCGGAAGCCTCCACCATCGCCCTCTATGCCAAATACAACCTCATGACCACCAAGCTGTTGAATTTGAACCCGCTGGTGGTCACCGCCGGGATCGCCATAGCCGGTGGCCTGGCCAGCGTCATTTCACCGGCCAAGCTGCAGAATGCGGCGGCCACTATCGATGCGCTGGGTATCGAGTCCCAGGTCATCAAAACCGCCATAGTGGTTGCGTTGGTATTCACCACCGTCGCCGCGCTGCTCACCTTTATGTGGGCATAAACAGGCGGCTCTGTTTGGTTTGAGCCCGCTGCTGCAGTTCAGGCAGCTTTAATAAATCACGTTTCTTATATAATCGGGGGTTGCCCCCGATTATTTTTTATGGGAGAAAACCCCGGCTATGCCGGGGGACCATATAGCGACGGGGTTTGTTCAAGATAGCGTTTCCATCGCCAATTTCGGGACTTTTCACACAGCCTGCCGTCCCCCTTGTCTTTATAGCTAATTATTTATTGATAATATAGATAATATACCTTATAATTTTAGCTAATATAAGATTGGGGGTGCTGCTATGCGTGTAAACACTACCGACTTGCAGAATGCTTTTGGGAAATATCTGGCTCTGGTGGAGAAGGAAGATATTATAGTTACCAAAAACGGAAAAAGCGTGGCCAAACTGAGCCGCTACCATGAACCTGATTATTTTTTGGTTCACGAAGAAGCCAAAGGCTGCAGGACCACCAGAAAAGTCAGCTACGAGGAATATATGACCCTGGTCGATTCCTCCGACCAGAGGTATGAACTCATCGACGGCGAGATTTACCTCCTGGCTTCGCCGAGCTTTAAACATCAAATTGTAGTCAACGAAATATCCTGGCATTTTTACAACTATTTTAAAGGAAAGCCCTGCCGGTCATTAACATCACCATTTGATGTAAGGCTTTTCGGCTTTGCGACCAAGTTTGAAGAAGATCCCAATGTCGTCCAGCCTGATGTGGTGGTTATATGCGATCTGGACAAGGTGAATGAATCTGATAAATATGAAGGCGTACCCGCCCTGGTGGTTGAAGTATTGTCTCCGTCGACTAAAGGCAAGGATATGGTCACGAAATTGAATCTCTACATGAAAAGCGGGGTTTCGGAATACTGGGTGGTAAATCTGGAAAACCGCACTATTTTACAGTATTCCTTCTCCCCGGCAAGAGAACTGGAAAACTTAAAAACCTGTGCTGAGGGAGAGACCATAGAATCGACCGCTTTTGCAGAACTTAAGATTTCTCTGGGGGATGTTTTTGCCGAAGTCTAGCCTGTTAATGGCGCCGGGGCCGCAAACCGGCTGCCGGCATGATAAGCTTGAGTAACCGAATGTTACCAATCTCTTCCTGCTGACATATAGTAGTTAGCGATAGGGGTTGGTCATGATGAATTATCGGGTTTGCTTTGCCGCATATCTGCGGCGTCAGGGCAGAAAACCGGTTACGGTAAAATTCTATACCGGGTCACTGCAGATGTATCTTCATTACTGTGCGCAGCATCGAAAGCGCGGCAATATACCTGCTCTGATGAATCCGCTGTTGTTGGAAAAATACCGTGATTATCTGATAGTTGAAAAATCCTACGCTTCATCCACAGTTAACCGGAATCTTTGCGGCTTGTCTGCATTTGCCCGTTTTCTCATGGAACGGGGAATGTTGTCCTATAACCCCCTGGATTTGGTGGCCAGAGCCGGCAAGTGCTCAATGAGTTCGATAGAAAGGAGGGCGGCCTGGCAGGATATCCAGCTTCTTCGGGCTAAACTGCATCAGGATGTTATGAATGTCCGCGATAGGGCCATCATAGAACTGCTTTATACGGGATTGACGGTCAAAGAGTTATGCAGTCTGCTCTGGGACCACAGCGATGTTTGTCCCCAAACGATTAAGGTGGGTAAGCGCCAGGTATCACTGCATGCCGAGGCCAGGCTGGCCTGGCAGCATTACATGATTCTGAGGCCGATTCTGCGAGGGCCTTTCTTATTAGTGGGCAACCGGCAAGATGCTTCCTTCGATCCGGGCACTGTCTATTCTATGGTAAGTAATCTGGCCAGGCGGCATGGTGTCAAAGTTGGAATGCGCATGCTCCGCCTGGCCAAGTTCGCCGGTGAGATCTACGGATTTGCAGCTGATGCCATGGCAGCTCAAGCAGCTTAATTATAATCTGAATCCTAAGCCCTCCCGCAACAGAAACTGTATATAATCTACACTGATAATGGCCAAAAAAACGGTAGGGTGCGCGAAATTTGGTTTCACACCCCCCGGATAAAAGTCTGTTAAAGCTTATATGCAAATCTCCGTCCTGGCACAAGAATGGGGTCGTGTCGTCTATCTTGTTAGGGAAAGGACAGACGACACGACCCCATATTTTCATTCTACAGCGGTTACTGCCGGTTAAGATATACTATGCGGTTGTCGGCATCCCAGTAGACCGACAGGCCGAAGTATTCAGCAATCACCCTTACGGGCACGTAGGTGCGGCCGTCCTGGACCACCGGCGGGGCGTCCATGGTATATTCCTGAGCGCCTATTTTATAGCTGGTGGAATTAAGCCGCATGACCAGTTGATTTTCACTGCCATTGGAGAGGACAATGGTGTCGGGTGGCTGCCATTCGGTGCTGCCGCCCAGAGCTGCTGTCAATACCGCTACGGGAATCAAGGTCCTTCCATTGGATACTATCGGTTCCGCTCCGTATAAGGATATTTTTTCCCCATCAAGGTAAACCTGAATAGACTGGTTATTGTTATCAGGCTCCACCCGTTTGCTGTTCTGCGCATTTATCGGCGGTATGACTATGTTGCCGTTCCCCGACCAATCCAAGTCCATGTCTAAATTCACTTTACCGCTAACGCTGTTTATGTCGTCAATATCCTTGCCCTCTTGCCATTGCCCGGATAAGGTCATTTTACAGGCAGCCTGATTTGGATTTATGCTGCTGTCCGCTGACAGGTTCAAAACCAGTTTGAAATCTGAAGTATGTATAGACAGGTCATACTTTTCGATTGAAGCCATTGCATCGCCGCTTAACCTCACTTCGCTATTTAAGGCGAAACCTATATCATTATTTTCCACTTCTCCGGTTATCTCCACAGAGGCTTTGTGACGATCCGCCGAAGCATACAGTTTGCCCTTTTTCAGGGTAAACGGAATACTTTTCTGGAATTCGTTCAGGTCCGCGATGGTCAGGTTATTGATGGCTGCCACCATCTCGTTTCTGGCCTGCATCATCTGGGTTTCGAATTGGGGATCGCTCTGTAAGCTGGGGTAGCTCATAAATGTGCCGAAAACTTTATCGCTTAAACTCTCGCTGTGGCTTTTGAGGTTGTTAAGCAGCTGCTGGGGATCTTTAGCAATCCGTGTAAGATCCAGGACCGCATAGTTTTGGTCATAAGAATAACAACTGTCAGGTATAATTTCCAGGATTTCCACCAGGAGGTCCTGTATGCCTTGCATTTGTTCTTCCTGGTAGGTAATGCTCTGTTTTAAGGCCATATTGAAACCGGCCTGCTCCGGTTCATTTAATCCCAGAGGGAAGACGATATATGGGGGCAATTGCCCCGGATTGCCCAGCTCGGAGAAGTCGGCGCCGGCATTGCTCAGGGACTGTATGGTTTCGCGGGTAACGATGATCTCATCTCCCCTTATATAGACCTGTCCCTGAATGTCGTACTCAAGCATTTTGCTCTGGAAACTGCAGCTGCCCTTGCCTTGGGCGAGGCTGAAATCGAGTAGCAATGAAGCATTCCCCGAGACGTTGCTAACCGCGGTGCCATCATCCAGAACCATATTGAAATCTTTGAGATCGGCATTGGCTCGCAGCTGTACAGTATCTGTGGTCAGGGCGTTAAGAACCTGCTGCTGCAACTGCATGGATTGTGCGAAGTAGTTTGTATAATAGTTGATAAAGGCCTGTTTGGGGGATTCCCCGGCGACCGCCATTCCCGGCATGGATAGCAGCATTAGCATCAGGATCAGAATTCCGGCTGTGATCTTTTTCAAAAATCCTACCTCCTTCAATATAATAACAACATATAACATATCTTTATTATAGAATTACAGCCAATATTTAACAAGGAGAAGCAGAATGGCGGCGGTTCTTGCCCTGCCTTTTGAACGCCAATATTTTTGAGGCCGTTTCATAAGCGCATATTGCCCGGTTTGGTTTCCCCCGCTACCAGTAGGTGACTTTGCTCAACTGGCGCTGCAGGGTTTTCCTGAATTTAATCCGGGGATATCCGAAAATCACTACGATTCCGGGCCGGTTATTGGACGGGAGCTGGTATTTTTGCTTGAATTCCTTACTGTACTTGATGAAGTACGGCGGGGCGGATGAAGGAGTTCACAGATTCTGCATACTCTCTGCCGAAGAAAGGCTTCAGCAATCCGGTCATCAGGGGAGAAAAGAACCAGCGCGATTTCTTGATAACGGCCATGATATCATCGGCGAACTGCTGCACCCGGGCAAAGCCGTCCAGGATCAAAATCTCCACATCGCTGGGCGGCAAACCCATGGGAGCGGTGCAGACTGCATCTACGATCCGGGCAATCTTTTCGGGCTCAACCACTCTATCCTGAAAATTGCGGATGCTGCGCGCCGGGACAGCAACAGGCCGTAAAACTGTTCATAGCCGGGCAGGCTTGCTTTATCCGGCAGGGGAAGGACATCTTCAGGGCTCATGTCGCGTCCGCTGATTTGTATGCAATCCTGTGGACAAACGCACATGCAGTGTCCGCAGCCGATGCAGCCAAAAAAACGCTCATTATCGATCTTGAGTCTGCCCTCCGCCATAATCAGAGGCTGGCCTTTGCACACCTCCGCACACAGACCGCAATGAATGCAGCTGTCATAGTCAATCCTGACTGTGGCCGCCGTATCGGCGCGGCCGGTTTTTATAGCCATGCCAATCCTCCCCGTTCCGGTTTTGACAGCGTACCAGGTGCAGTATGCCATGCCGGGGCCGGACCTGGCTATTTGCGTGACTGCACCCACTTATGTACATGGTTCCAATGCTCCACACGAACGATATTCTTGGAGTTTAGATGGCGGTTGTAAGGGTAGTCGAACATGATTACCGGTATACAAGAACTTATTTCTCTGACCAGGTCGTGATGGTCTTCAATCATAAGCTCGACCCGGTTTTCCTGACATGCCGCCAGTTTACTGAAATAATGCATATTGTCGGTGGCATTGAGGATAAGACGATCGTATTCGACGCCGTTTTGAGCCAGCCAGCAGGTAGTAACCTCTTCCACCTGTGGGAACTGCCGGTTGCGGGATGTTATGAGTATGATCTCATGCTGCTGCTTTAACTGGCGGATGACTTCGATGGCCTGGTCTTTGGGCCGCATTTCACGATAGATGTGACCCAGGTAATTGGAAAGAAATTCATCAGCCACGGCTTGATCCCAGCCCAGGGCATCTTCCAGATAATAATAGCGCGGGTCGGGTATAGTGTTGAGCCCCCGCGGCTCACCGAATATTCTGGCATAGTGCATAATCATTTCGGTGGTATGTGTGATCGTGTTGTCTATATCAATACCAATAATCATCGGCTAAAGGCTCCTTCTCCCCTGAATTCGGCTTACGGCCCTATGACGGTCCTTCTCTGACTTTTGCGCAGAAGCCTGACGGCACCTTTATGTTAACACAAATCGGGTGATTAATCCGGAGATTAGATGGCCGGTGCTTGCGTTTAGCGGAACATTTACAAAACTGCTTTATAACGGATCTTGTTGTTACGCTTGTCCCTTCTGCGTAATGTACGGATTTCTTTTTATAAGCTATTGTAGGATATGTTTTTCCTGCTTTTATGCAATAGGCTTGATGAAGTAAGAAAGCGTATCGGCTTGCTCCCACAGGACACGGCTCTTTATCCTGAGCTTTCCGCAAGGGACAATCTCTCATTTCACGCCTCTTTATATCTTTCCGATCTGACGGATATCAACAAGAGGATTGACGAGATTTTATCACTTGTGGATTTAACAGAGCGCGCCAATGAGCCGGTAAAAAATTTTTCAGGCGGAATGAGCAGACGGCTTGGAATTGGCAGGGCTTTGCTCAATGACCCCAAAATTTTGCTTCTGGATGAACCAACGCTAGGCGTGGATGTTCAAAGCACCCATACAATATGGGAGTACATCCGCAATCTAAAGGATTACAGGGAGGATTGTTCACTATCTCAACGACGTCAATGAAAATATGACCAAAAATTTCAGAAACCGCCTTGACGGTGCATTGGTCAGCTATATCGATTAGTTGCGAAACGGCGGAAATATTATCATTGCCGAAACAACGGTGTATGAACAGGATATCCCCTGGGATACGGGATTCGGGGTAAGTGTTTTCGTGTTTGGATTAGTGCTCTCAGGGCTTCTATTCGGTATGTTATCCATGACAAGCGAATGGGAAAATAAAACAACGAAATTACTGAAACTTTCACCCTATCCTGCGGGAATTACGGCAACAGGTAAAATAATTGCCAATATTATCAAATGCTTTGTTTCGGGCCTTGTATTTCTCATCATCTTTTTCCTGATTTCCAAAGCTTTACCTGTTCACACCCTGCCATTTTCACTTTCTTTATTACTGGTTTACGGCATATTTGTCTGTGTCGGCATGTGCATTGGTATTTATATCAAATCGACACTGACAGCCTTTTTGATATCCATTGCGACCGCATTGGCCCTTTGGGTTGGCGGCGGCGGTTTCGGTCCGCTTTCCTATTTCGGAGATATTGCCAATGCTTTGGGAAGCATAAACCCTGCGACTTACGCCATAGAAGTTGTTCGATGGTGCTATTTCAATGGCAATGTTAATCTCGCTGCCGGTTTTACCTTTTTGAGCCTTGCATTTATTGCAGCGTTTTCCTTGATTATTTTTATATATACAAGATGGGTACGCAGTGAGGAGGTCAGATGATGAGAGTATTTACAGCGGAATTAAAAAAACTATTTTTACTGTTCAAAGCCGACCCGAAGTCCATTGTGGCGGGAATCATCGCCCCTACCATCATTCTCCTTGTCTTTGCCCTTACCTTCGGCAATTTTACAGCACTGAAACTGGCTTTTGTCAATGAGGATAGCGGGACTTACGGAACGATGCTTGAAACATCCATCTTCACCCAGATTTCCCCCTTGGGGCAGAATCCATATTTTGAAGCAGTGGAAGCAGACTATGATACGGCGTTTGACCTATATGCCCAAGGAAAAGTAAATGGCGTGGTCGTTGTCGGTGAAAGATTTAGCGCCGACCTACAAAATGGGAAAAACACAAGTATCGAATATCACTTTAACAATTACAATACCGATATGGCCAAAAACTTGCGGCTGTATCTGACCGAAGGGATACTGGATTTCTACCGCGTAACTGATCCAAGGCTTTGCCGAAGGCTGGCTGATTATGGCAGGCTATATGATTTTGACCATGGTAGCAGCGGTTTATGTGTATAGGAAAAAACTTGCCCGAATGGTGGGGTGAGGAATATCAGATAAAAGTCATAATGCCGCATCCTTTATGGAAAGTTCTGAATCGGGGGCGGTCGAGTCCCGGTCACTCTTTCTGAGCATATGCAGGAATTTGGCCACCAGCGCCGGATCGAATTGTGTCCCCGCGTTGTTTTCAATTTCTGCCAGGGCTTCTTCCTCTGACATGGCTTTCCGGTAAGGGCGATCATTAGTCATGGCGTCGTAAGCGTCGACTATCGCTAAAACGCGGCATTCCAGGGGAATATCTTCGCCTTTGACACCCAGCGGATATCCCCTGCCGTCCCAGCGCTCATGATGTTTGAGGATCAAGTCCGAGATGCTGCTCAAGTCCGGAATGGATTGAGCGATGCGGTAGCCGATCTCACTGTGGCGCTGCATTTCCAGCCTTTCGATTTCAGTGAGTGTTCCCGGTTTGAACAGTATTTTATCAGAAATACCAACCTTGCCGATATCATGGAACTGGGCCAGAAGCTGCAGATTGGTGAGCATGTTGGACCTTAGACCGACATAAGTGCCCAGATTCCAGATCAACTCCCGCATCCGTTCGGCATGGCCTTCAGTGAGGAAATCACGGGCCTCCAGGGTCTTCATCATGCCCTGCACCATGCTGCTCCTGAAACTCTGGATATGATTCAGTTTTTCACGGTACATGTTATCGTCCGCTTCTTTATACAGTTCATTGATATCGTGAAAATCAGAGCTGGAAATGGCAAAGCCGATAGAAATACTGATCATTATCTGGGGGTTATTGCTGTTGCATTGTTTTACCGCCCGGTTTATGGCGGCACAGATTTCATGGATCTGGTCTCTGTTGTTATGAGGTATCAAAACCGCAAATTCATCTCCCCCGATTCGGGCCAGCTTGAGGGAATTGTCTAAAGCCGACTGTATGATGGAGGCCGATTTGATCAATAACCGGTCCCCGGCCTCATGGCCAAAAGTGTCGTTGATCAGTTTCAGTCCATCGACATCGCATACGATAATACTGCTGCTGCCTTTTCTCTGCCGCATTTGCTGCTCGAAATAGGTGCGATTGTACAGCCCGGTCAATGGATCGTGAAGGCTTAAATACTTGAGCTGCTGTTCTTTGGTTTTACGCTGGCTTATTTCGGCCTGCAGTTCTTTAACCATGGTTTTGTCCTGGCAAATGAGTAATATCCCTATCAGGTTGCCGCCCTGATCTTTTATGGATGAAATGCTCACCTTGACGGGCAAACCTGTGTTTTGCCGGGTCTTGAGGAACAGTTCTTCTCCCCATATATAACTGGGCCGGCCTTTGATCTCCCTTAAAATATCCGCAAAATCTAAATTGATAATACTGTTGACAGGTTTTCCGGTTATTTCCCTTTTGTCAGTACCCAGGGCCCTTTCACCAGCCTGATTCATATCTGAGATCTCGCCCTGTGAGGTTAAAACCAGGACGATTTCATCGATTTTACTGACGATGTCTTCAGCGCTTATCAACGAAGATACGCTCATAAAGCGGTACTTCGCTTTGACGTACCAGATGGCGAATACCAAAATCAGAAATATAAATTGATCGACGCAGGGATAATCCGGTATGAGCCTGGTCAATATCAGGTCATTGACCGCTCCGATCACAAAAGCGGCGGCCGCAAAGCTGAGAATGATTGCCGACTGTTTCTTTTCTCTTTCCGAAGAGGCGGAGCGCTTCCAGTGCACAACCAAAAGCAAGCATATGAACAGGTAAAGATAGGCGTAGGCATATTCGACTTGTTCGAGCAGCAAAACTGTGGGGTTGTCCCGGAGCGAGTAATTGTTAATCAATAGCTCATAAAAGCTTAATAGTATCCCGGGCAGAAACACCGCCATCTGTTTGACGGGTTTATCCACATATTTCTCTTGGCGGCTGATAATCAGCGCCATAATTAACATCAACCCAGGGTAATTCAACCATCCTAATTCGGCAATCTGACCGAACAAATAGGCGTTGGCCGGATCTATAGAGCTGAATACCATCAGCTCGAAAAAGATATTATGGGCAAATAACAGGCACACCGCCAAAAAGAGGCGGTTTAAATTTTCCCGGGGGTTGGTGTTATAGGCATGAAACCCCATGAATAGGTATACCAAGAGAGCCGTATAATTGAGCAAAATTATCAGCATCAAAAGAACTCCTTGAAATTATAAAAGGCAGATATATATTATATATAAAATTATCGTAAAGTTTGACAAAAAACCACAGAGTTTGAATTATAAAAGGAGAAATGAAAGTTTTTTTATGATTTTGGAAAGGTTTTAATTCAAGAGGCGATCGTCAGACCGCCTCTTGAAAATGCCTGAACCCTTCGCTGAGCGATAAGGGATTCGTACGGCGGGGGAGCTGTTTTTGAAAGCCTAGTAGCAGTCATTCTTGCCGGCGCGTTTAGCCATAATGTAAAGTCCGGTTATGGCAGCGGCATGCAAGGCCCACCATCCAGGTTGCAGAAAACTATAGGTGCCGGGGTCGGCTTTATCATTGCCCATCATTTTTCTTATCGCAGAATTACGGCGATCCATTAAATCGGACAGCAAATTGAATCACTCCTTTCTTTTGAAGCTGTATAAATCTTACGCCATTATTTTTCCCCGCCGGCGATTTAAATCGTTAGGCAAATTCTGACCGTTTTGGATGCTTGGGGATTAAATGCTTGCAGTAAAAAAATTTTTATGTTATCAATGGCATTAGACTGGAAAATCGTACCTGTTCATCATGCCGGGCAAGAACCGAAAACGAGGCTTTGATTATGGAAAGAGCCGAAAAAGGCAGGCTGAGTATCCTGCACGGCACCCCGGGATTAGGCAATAAAACCCTGAGACGCATCATGGCAGAATATACTACCTGTGAGCCTTTTTACCGGGCTCCCAGGTCTGCTTTACAGAATTTTTTGCCGCCCGCTGTAGCCGATGCTTTTATAGAAAGGCGCCGCCGCCTGGATCCGCTGACGATAGGCAGCATGCTGGATAGCCAGGGGGTGGACATAATTTGGCCGGGCGAGAAACGTTATCCTTTTAGCCTCAGGCAGATACCCAACCCGCCGCAGCTGCTCTATTGCCGCGGCCGGGTGGAATTGATTCAGGGACAGTGTTTAGCGGTAGTAGGCTCGAGGAAGGCTACGCAGTACGGCCGCAAAGTGGCCCGGGAGTTGGCTCTAAAGCTGGCCGGGAGGGGATTGACCATTGTCAGCGGGCTGGCCCGGGGCATCGACAGTCAGGCTCATCTGGGCGCCCTCGAAGCCGGAGGAGCAACCGTCAGCGTGCTGGGAAGCGGTATCAATATCGTGTACCCGCGGGAAAACCAGGCCTTATACCAGCAAATCTGCAGTGAAGGATTGGTAATCAGTGAGTTTCCCTGGAGCACTCCGCCATTACCCAATCATTTCCCAATGAGAAACCGCATTATTTCCGGGCTTTCTCTGGGGGTTCTGGTAGTGGAAGCGCGAAAGCAGAGCGGGGCTTTGATCACCGCGGATTTTGCCCTGGAACAAGGCCGCGAGGTATTCGCTGTTCCCGGCCCTATCAGCAGCCTGCATAGCGCTGGAACCAATTCTTTGATAAAACAGGGGGCTAAACTGGTGACCTGTGTTGACGATGTTTTGGAGGAGTTTCCCGGTTGGGCCCCGGCAGAACCGGCTGCAGGCCTGGTGCAACCCGCTCTGCCCATTTATGAGGACACGGAAAACCTGGTGTTAATGCATATGGGGTTCGAGAAATGCCATCGCGATGAACTCTTGCGTTTGACCGGTTTGCAGCCCGGCGATTTAAGCTTGATCTTGCTAAAGCTGGAGCTAGAAGGTATAGTACAATCATTGCCGGGCAATTACTATGTAAAGATTGGCTAGTTTAACAAACACAGGAGAGGTGATATGATTGGCGGGTAGCACCCTGGTTATTGTGGAATCGGCCGCCAAGGCCAAAACATTGGGCAAATTCTTGGGGAAGACCTATAAAATAAAGGCTTCGGTAGGTCATATCAAAGATTTGCCCAAAAGTAAATTGGGAATTGATATTGAAAAATCGTTTGAACCCCAGTACATTACCATTCGGGGTAAAGGCGATATTTTGAAAGATATAAAAGATGAGTCCGCCAAAGCCGGCCGGGTTTTGCTGGCGACCGACCCCGACCGGGAAGGAGAAGCCATCGCCTGGCACCTGCAGAATGCCATGAAAATACCCGCCGGCAGCAAATGCCGCATCGAGTTTCATGAAATAACCAAGGATGCCGTAATGCAGGCCATTAAAAAATCACGCCCGGTAGATCTGGACCGGGTTAATGCCCAGCAGGCCCGGCGGGTCTTGGATCGCCTGGTGGGATACAATCTCAGCCCCTTGCTGTGGAGCAAGGTACGCAAGGGCCTGAGTGCGGGCCGGGTGCAATCGGTGGTAGTCAGGCTTATCTGTGAACGGGAAGAAGAAATCCAGCAATTTGTGAGTGAAGAATATTGGACCATCAATGCTGAGCTGACCGACAATAAAAAGCACACCATCATCGCTAAACTGAATTCATACCAGGACAATAAAATCGAAATCGGCAATGCCGAGCAGAAGGACCGGATCGTCGGCGACCTGGAACAGGCCTCCTTTTCAGTGGCCAAAATAGAGAAAAAGGAAAAACGCAAAAAACCCAGCCCGCCTTTCACCACCAGCACCATGCAGCAGGAAGCCAGCAAGCAGCTGAACTTCTATTCCAAGCGCACCATGAAGGTGGCCCAGGAGCTGTACGAAGGCCTGGAGATAGGAAAAGAGGGCACGGTGGGCCTGATCACCTATCTTAGAACTGACTCCACCCGCATTGCCGGCGTAGCTCAGGAGGAAGCCCTGCAGTTCATCGCCGCACAATACGGTTCCGCATATGCCCCTGTAAAGCCCAATGAATACAAAAGCAAAAAAGGCTCCCAGGATGCCCATGAGGCGATCCGCCCCACCATGGTGGCGCGCACCCCGGAAAGCGTTAAAAACAGCCTCACCCGCGACCAGTACCGGCTCTATAAATTGATCTGGGAGCGCTTTGTGGCCAGCCAGATGACCCCGGCGGTGTATGACAGTGTCACCATCGACATTAAAGGTGGGGACTACGGGCTTAGGGCCACCTCATCACAACTCAAATTCCCGGGCTATAAAAAGGTCTATAATGACCATGACGAAGAGGATATGGGGAAGCCATTGCCGGATTTAAACGAGAATCAGGCTTTAACCCTTAAAGGCCTTAACCCGGAACAGCATTTCACTCAGCCCCCGGCGCGTTTTACCGAGGCCAGCCTGGTGAAGTTCCTGGAAGACAATAACATTGGCCGCCCCAGCACTTATGCCCCCATCATCGATACCATTTTAAAGAGAAATTATGTGGAGAGGCAGAACCGGCAATTTGCCCCTACAGAACTGGGAGTCATCGTAGTTGACCTGTTGAAGGCCAATTTCCCCAAGATCATGGATGTCGATTTTACCGCCCACATGGAGGAAGAACTGGATCAGATTGAAGAGGGCAAGTTGGAGTGGCGCCGGGTGGTGGCGGATTTCTATGAACCGTTTGCGGAGGATTTGGAAAAGGCTAAAGAACTGATCGGCAAAGTGGAGATCAAGGATGAAGAAGCCGGCAAAGCCTGCCCGAAATGCGAACGCCCCCTTTTCATCAAACACGGGCGCTTCGGGAAATTCCTGGCCTGTTCCGGTTTCCCCGACTGCCGCCACACCGAATCCATTAATGAGGAAATCGGAGTGCTGTGTCCTTTGTGCGGCGGGAAAATCGTAGGCTTGAAGAGCAAAAAAGGCCGCCGCTTTTACGGCTGCAGCAATTACCCTGAATGCAAGTTGGTCTCCTGGCAGCAGCCTACCGGAGAATTATGCCCCCAGTGCGGGCAGGTTATGGTGGAAAAGGTCGGAGCCGACAAATCCAAACAGGCGGTATGCCAGAACCCGGAGTGCAAATACATCAAGAAATGAGGCCGGACGGTGCGGATTGACGTCATTGGCGGAGGCCTGGCCGGATGCGAGGCAGCCTATGCCTTGGCCCGGCAGGGCATCCCTGTCGTTATTTGGGAAATGAGGCCCGGCCTTAAAACCCCGGTTCATCAGAGCGGGGATCTGGCCGAATTGGTATGCAGCAATTCCTTAAAATCAGAACAGCCGGATACCGCCCAGGGTTTGCTCAAAAAAGAGATGAGAATCCTGGGTTCTCTGTTGCTGCCCTGCGCAGAGGCGGCCCGGGTTCCGGCCGGTTCGGCCCTGGCCGTTGACCGGGCCAAATTCAGCCGTCTGGTAAGCGAAAAGATAGCGGCCCATCCCCTGATAACGGTTGAGCGGCAGGAGATGCGCTCCATACCGGAGCGTCCCTGTATTATCGCTACCGGGCCCCTGACCTCAGAGGCCATGGCGGACGCGCTGCAGAAGATCAGCGGCGAGGAAAACCTCTATTTTTATGATGCGGTGGCTCCAACCGTTACCAGAGCCAGCCTGGACGAAAGCATAGTATTCAAAGCCTCCCGATATGGCAAGGGCAGCGCGGATTATTACAACTGTCCTATGAATAAGGAAGAATACCTGACATTTTACCGCGAACTGGTGGCGGCCGATGCCCTGGAGCCGCACGCCGCCGACCGGGGAATGGTGTTCGAAGGCTGTATGCCCATTGAGTTCATAGCCCACCGCGGGGTGGATACCCTGCGCTTTGGCCCCATGCGCCCGGTGGGACTCAATTCCCCTGCGGGCGGCCCGCGCCCTTATGCGGTGGTTCAGTTGCGCCAGGAGGATGAAGAGGGAAATTTATGGGGCTTGGTGGGCTTTCAAACCCGGCTGCGCTGGGGCGAGCAGGAGCGGGTCTTGCGTCTAATTCCCGGTCTTAAAAGGGCTGAATTTGTTCGCTACGGGGTGATGCATCGCAACACCTATGTCAACAGCCCCCGCTGCTTGAGTGCCGGCCTGCAGTTTAAATCCCGCCCCGGCTTGTTTTTAGCCGGACAGCTTACCGGCGTGGAAGGGTATATGGAATCTGCCGCCAGCGGTATCTGGGCAGGCTTAAGCCTGGGCCGCCGTCTTCAGGGGAAAGCAGCCCTGACGCTGCCGCAAACCACCATGCTGGGAGCTTTGATTCACCATATCACCACTGACAACCCCGGGAAGTTCCAGCCCATGAACGCTAATTTCGGCATCTTGCCCGGACTGCCCGAGGTAATTAAAGATAAAAAACAAAGAAATTTGGCCTATATGACTAGATCCTTGCAAGATTTGCATGAGTTTTCTGAATTGTTGCAAAACACATTGTAAAAGTCACCTAATTGTGCTAACATTTGTGCTTAGATAAGCAATTCAGGTGAAACCATATGATTTTGCGTTATATTGAAGAATTTTTAAACTATTTGCGGGTGGTAAAAAACGCCTCCAAACTGACCCTGGTCAGTTACCGCACCGATTTGGAACAATATTTTCAATTTTTGGCCCGACGGCATGGCGCCGATGTTGAGGACCTCGATCTGAATAAGATTGACCACAAGTCGGTGCGCGAATATCTGTCCGTCCTGCAGCAGCAAGGGATGCAGCGCTCAACTATGGCCAGAAAACTGGCAGCTTTGCGATCCTTCGTGCGCTACCTGTGCCGGGAGAACGTTTTGCCCAGCAATCCCATCGCCGCGGTGGCCACGCCCAAACAGGACCAGCGCCTGCCCAACTTCCTCTATCCCATCGAAGTCGCCCAGTTGATCGAAGCCCCTGATATCTCCAAACCATTGGGAATGCGAGACCGCGCCTTGCTGGAACTCTTATATGCCACCGGCATCCGGGTGTCTGAGCTGGTCGGCCTGAATGCTGCCGATCTCAACCGGCAGCAGGGCGTTATCAAGGTCGCCGGCAAAGGGGGCAAGGAGCGCATCGTTCCCCTGGGCAAACAGTCGGCCGAATTTCTAAGCCGCTACCTGAAGGTGCGGGAAAGCCTTTTGCACCAAAAAAAGAGCGCCAGCAGCGCCTTATTTTTAAACAGGTTTGGCCGGCAGTTATCGGTTCGGGGGGTAAGGAATATCATTAATAAATACGTGGATGCCCTGGCCATCAACATCAAAGTCAGCCCGCACACCCTGAGGCATACTTTTGCCACCCACCTGCTCAACCGGGGGGCCGATTTGCGCTCGGTGCAGGAACTGCTGGGGCACGTAAAATTGTCCACTACGCAGATATATACCCATTTGACCAAGGAAGACATTAAACGGGTTCATGACCGAACCCTGCCTAGGAGGTAAACATGTTTCAAGGCACAACTATCGTAGCAGTAAGAAAAGGCGGTAAAACCGCTATTGCCGGCGACGGTCAGGTTACCTTCGGCCAGAATACGGTTATGAAGCAGACCGCCAATAAGATTCGCCGTCTCTACGAGGGGCGCATCATATCCGGCTTTGCCGGTTCAGTCGCCGACGCTTTCACCCTTTTCACCCGCTTCGAAGAGAAACTGAAGCAAAGCGGCGGCAACCTTACCAAGGCCGGGGTTGAACTGGCCCGGGACTGGCGCAGTGACAAGGTGTTGAGAAAACTGGAGGCTTTGCTGATTGTCGCCGATCGGGAAAAGATGCTTTTGATTTCGGGAAATGGCGAATTGATCGAACCGGATGACGGGGTGACCGCCATAGGTTCCGGGGGGGCGTATGCCCTGGCGGCAGCCCGGGCTTTGGTGAGGCACACCGATATGGAGGCCGAAGAAATCGCGCGCCAGGCTCTTTCTATCGCGGCTGATATCTGTATATACACCAACCACCACATTACCGTGGAGACCATCGCATAGACTGGTCAGTTAGGAGGAAACCGTGCACAACCTTACCCCTAAAGAGATCGTTGCCGAATTGGATAAATACATCGTGGGCCAGAAAGAGGCCAAAAAGGCGGTGGCCATAGCTCTGCGCAACCGCTATCGCCGCAAACTGCTTAAGGCCGAATGGCAGGAAGAAATATATCCCAAAAATATCATTATGATAGGTCCTACCGGTGTGGGCAAGACTGAAATCGCCCGCCGCCTGGCCAAAATGGTAAAAGCCCCTTTTGTCAAAGTTGAAGCAACCAAATTCACTGAAGTGGGTTATGTAGGCCGGGATGTTGACTCAATGGTAAGGGATCTGGTGGAAACCGCCATTCGCATGGTGAAAGCCGAGAAAATGGAAGAGGTAGAGGACCGCGCCCGTATGCTGGCCGAGGAGCGCTTGGCGGAATGCCTCTTGCCGCGCAGGAAAAAGAGCCTGGCTGCCATAAACCCCCTGGAGTTGTTTTTGGGCGGCGCAGCCCAGCAGCAGCAGGCCCAGGATGAGGAGCAGGAGCCCAAATCGATGGAAGAACAGCGCCAGATTCTGCGGCAAAAGATTTCCCGCCTGGAAATGGAAGAAACGATAGTTGAAATTGAAGTTGAAGAAAAAAGCCCCTCTTTTCTCGAGGTTTTTTCTGGATCCGGGATGGGGGACATGGGGGTCAACCTCCAGGATATGTTCGGCAACCTCATGCCCGCCAAGCGCAAAAAGCGGAAAATGACGGTTGCGGAAGCCCGCAAGATATTGATCTATGAGGAAGCCGGGCGCTTGATCGACATGGATGAAGTATATCGCATCGCTATAAACCGGGCTGAGCAGGATGGCATCATCTTTCTCGATGAAATCGACAAGATAGCGGGCCGGGAAGGCGGTTACGGACCCGATGTGTCCCGGGGCGGCGTGCAGAGAGATATTCTGCCGGTGGTGGAAGGCTCCACTATCATGACCAAATACGGCGCGGTTAAGACCGATCACATGCTGTTTATCGCCGCCGGGGCCTTTCATGTCAGCAAACCTTCGGACCTGATCCCCGAGCTGCAGGGGCGCTTCCCCATCCGGGTGGAACTGCAGACCCTCAATAAAGAGGACTTGAAGCGCATCCTGACCGAACCCCATAATTCTTTGCTGAAGCAGTACACGGTGCTTCTGGCCACTGAAGAGGTGAAGATCGATTTCAGCCCGGAGGCCATTGATTACATCGCCGCCGTAGCCACCGAAGTGAATGACCGCACCGAGAACATCGGCGCCCGCCGCTTGCACACCATCATGGAAAAGGTCCTGGAGGATTTATTGTTCCACTCACCCTATATGCAGGGTCAGGCAATCGCTGTAGATCAGGCCTTTGTTAATCAGCGCCTGGAAAAAATAGTGCAGGATGAGGATTTGAGCAGATTTATATTGTAGGAGGTCATCTATATGGGCAGAACGCTTTTAGAGAAATCGCGCTCCATTAACAGGTCTCTGCAGAAAATCGGAGGCAACCCGGTCAATTTCTATGAGATCTGTGAAGTGCTTTCACTTAACCTGGAGTGCAGCGTCTTCATAGTGGGCCGCCGCGGACAGATCGCGGGATACGCCTTTCACCCCGATACCGCTTGTGCTGATATCCAAAAGCTGATTTACCATGCCGAGCGCTTCCCGGAGAGCTTTAACCAGGAGTTCACCAATATACAGGAGACCCAGACCAATGTGGTTCTGGAAAAGGGGCGCAAATGCATTTTTAACTACAACAACGGGGACTGTGAGTGTTCAGACCGCGTCTGGTCCATTACCCCGGTATTTGGAGGCGCCAAGCGCATCGGCACCTTGATACTGGTGCGGGATAACGCCAGTAAATTTACGGAAGAGGACATCGTCCTGGCCGAGTACGGGGCTATTGTGGTGGCCAATGAAATCATGCGCATGACCTCGGAGCGAGTAGAAGAGCAGGCCCGCAAGAAGGCCTCGGTGCAGATCGCCCTGGCCACACTGTCTTACTCGGAAAAAGGCGCCATCGAGCATATCATCGCCGAGTTGAACGGCACCGAAGGTTTGCTGGTAGCCAGCCGCATCGCGGATAAAGTGGGGATCACACGCTCGGTCATCGTGAGCGCCTTAAGGAAGTTCGAGAGCGCGGGGGTTATTGAGTCGCGCTCCCTGGGCATGAAAGGCACCTATATCAAGGTACTGAACGATTACCTTTTTGAGGAACTGAGAAAATAGTCCTGTAAGACCGGGAAACACAAGGGCTGGAGGTTGGGCTTCGACAAAAGTAAGCCTAATTTCCCAGTCCTTATTCTTTTTTTCTGCACCGGAAAAGCAAACCCCGCAAGGCATGGCTGCTAATTGTAATTTCTGAGTATATAACCAAGTCGTAAAACTTTTGTAAAATTACGGATTTATGTGATGTTTCTGCTAATAATTGCAGGAATTTTGTTGAGTCGAGTAGAAGCATTGCTTTAGCTTGGATAATACAAAAAGGGGTGATAAATTGCTCAGCCGGGTATTCAATTCAGGAACTCAGTC
Organism: Syntrophomonas sp. UBA1041; assembly: GCF_002316705.1. Lineage (NCBI taxonomy): Bacteria > Bacillati > Bacillota > Clostridia > Eubacteriales > Syntrophomonadaceae > Syntrophomonas > Syntrophomonas sp. UBA1041. The sequence goes on along the minus strand of NZ_DCEA01000001.1, from coordinate 18,317 downwards.
CCTATTAAATAGGGCAATGGACATCACCTGGCGTGCTAAAGAAGTCACGGCCGATAATATAGCTAACGTGGATACGCCGGGATTTAAACGCAGCGAGGTGCTCTTTGCCAAAAACATGCGCAAGGCCTGGCTTTTAGGACCCGGGGACAAACGGCTGACGACTACCGATCCCAGGCATATTCAAGGCCGGGCGGCGCGGACGGGCGCGTTGGATACTATAGTGGTCGATCAAATCACCGACTCATCCTACCGCAATGACGGCAACAACGTGGACATTGACGCGGAAATGGCGGGTTTGACTAAGAACAACCTCTTATACGAAGCCCTTAGTCAGAGCATGAGCAATGAGATTCGCTTGCTGCGCCTGGCCATTACCGGAAGGGGGTAAAACATGAGTTTTCTCGATGGCATCGACATCAGTGCCAGCGGTTTAACGGCCCAGAGATTGCGCTTGGACACCATTGCCAACAATATGGCCAATGCCGAGACCACCCGGGTCGCGGGGGGGACCGGGCCTTATCGCCGCCAGGTGGTTTTGTTCGAAGCCCGTCCTGGCAGCGCGGTGAAGGGCAGTTTTGCCGCTATATTAAAAAGCAGCCTGGAATCTGGCGGAGGCGGGGTCAGAGTAAGCGCGATTCATTCGCTCAATGATGATGAAGCCCCCTTCAAGAAGGTTTACGAGCCGGGTCATCCCGATGCGGATGAACAGGGCTATGTCACTTACCCCAATGTCAACATGGTTGAGGAAATGGTCAACATGATATCGGCCACCCGGGCTTATGAGGCGAATGCCAAGGTTATCGAAGCCACCCGGGCCATGGCCGCCCGGGCGTTGAACATCGGCAGATAGAGGAGTGATCCCTGATGGCCATAAACCCCATTGATCTGAATGTGTTATCTCCTGCGGCCGCCCCGGGCGAAGTCAGACCTCAGGCTGCCCCGGGACAGGGCGGCAGTTTCTGGAACAGCCTGCAAGAGGCCCTGGGCAGGGTGGACAGCCTGCAGCAGGAGGCCTCGCTGAGCGCGCAGCAATTAGCCCTGGGAAGTGAGGATTTTTTGCATAACACCATGATTGCCTATGAAAAAGCCAATCTGGCTTTGCAGCTTACCATTGAAATACGCAACCGCCTGGTAGAGTCCTATCAGGAAATCATGCGCATGCAGATGTAAACAGGCAGGGGAGAAAAAAGATAGATGGAAACCTTTTTGAACAGCGCCAGGCAGCTTGCCGCTGGCGCAAGAGGACTTTGGGCGGAGATGAGCCTGAACCGCAAAGTCCTCAGTGTCGGTTTAATCGCTTTAGTGATTTGTATTGCAGCCGTAGCCTGGGTGAATGTCACCCGGGTCGATTATGAACCGCTCTATACGCAACTTAGCGACAAGGACGCCGCAGCCATAGTAGCCAAATTAGGAGAACTGGGAACCCCATACCAGCTGGAGGACAACGGCCAGACCATACTGGTTCCCGCTGAAGCCAAGTACAATACCCGCCTGAAACTGGCCGAGCAAAACCTGCCCCAGGGTGAATCGGGTTTTGAACTTTTTCGGCAGAGTACCAATTTCGGCGAAACCCAGACCGATAAGCGGGTTAAATATCTGGAAGCCTTGCAAGGGGAACTGGCCCGCACCATCCAGCGCCTGGAAAAGGTAAAAGCCGCCAAGGTCAACCTGGCCCTCCCCGAGCAATCCTTATTTTCTGAACAGGACGAACCCGCCAAGGCTTCGGTAGTCATAAATACCGAGCCCGGCCAGAGCCTGAGTCCTCAAGAAGTCCAGGCGGTGACCAATCTGGTAGCCAACAGCGTAGAGCGGCTTACCGCCGAGAACGTGGTCATCGTCGACCAATACGGCACGCTCTTGTCAGATGTCCTGCCCCAGGAGAGCCTGGCGGCCTCATCACAGCTGCAGATGCAGATGGCTCTGAAAAAGGAATACGAAAAAGAAAAACAGACCGCCATTCAAACCATGCTGGACAAAACCCTGGGCATAGACAATGCCGTGGTTCGCGTCAACGCTGAACTCAACTTCAACGACCGTGAGGAGCGCACCGAGACCTACAATCATGATCCCGAAGGGGCCTTCATTCGCAGCGAGGAGATCATCAAAGAGTCCGGCACTACGCCTTCTGCTGCGGCGGCTCCGGGAACGGACAACAATATACCGCAATACACCGAGGTCGACAGCACTCAGGGATCTTATGACAAATCCCAGACTTCTCGCAATTACGAGATTGATAAAACTGAAACCGTCACCCGCTATGCTCCGGGCGAGGTCAAATACGATTACCTCACCATTTCGGTCCTGGTAAATAATGCGGCCACTCAGGGGCTGAAACTGGGGTCGACTGAAGCGGAAAAAATAAATACGGTTCGCAATATTGTGGCAACCGCCTGCGGACTGCGAGAAAATCGGGACAACGAGAATGTCAGCCTGGAAGAAAACATATCGGTGGCCTTTATCGATTTTCATCCCCAGCCTGTGCCGGAAGCAGCCGTCCCCGGTACGGTCGGCCAGCTGCTGAACAGCGGGTGGATGCCCTGGGCTCTGGCCGCAGCGGGCCTGCTGGCCTGTCTGGCAGTGTTTTTGAGCATGAGGGGCAAAAACAGGGTTCCACAGGTTGAAGCCGGCGTGCCCCTGAGCGGTTTCGAGGCGGTGGCGGACGAAGAAATCAGTCTGGAGAAGCTGATTGATAAAAACATGACGCCCGCCGACCGTGAAAGCCAGAAGATCAAAGAAGAGATCGACAAATTGGTGCAAAGCAATCCTGAAAATGCAGCCCAGGTAATCAAGTCCTGGCTGCTGGAAGGTTAGAGGTGAAAGCCATGGTAGCCAGAAAGACTTTAAGCGGCAGGCAGAAGGCTGCCAATTTTCTGATTTTTCTGGGTCCCGAAAAATCAGCTCAGATCTTCAAATATATGAGTGAAGAAGAAATAGAACAGTTGACCCTGGAAATCGCCAATATACGCCAGATATCTTCGGAACGCATGGACGAAATTTTTCGCGAGTTCTTTGAAATGTGCCTGGCCCGGCATTTCATCAGCCAGGGTGGCATCGCCTATGCCAAGGAGATCCTGGAAAAAGCTTACGGCGAAGAAAAGACGACTGAGATTATTTCGCGCATTTCGGCCTCTTTACAGGTCAGGCCGTTTGATTTCATGCGCAAAACCGAACCCGCCCAGCTGCTCAATTTTATCCAGGGCGAGCACCCCCAGACCATCGCCTTGATACTGGCTTATCTGGAGCCGGATAAAGCCTCCAGCATACTTGGCGCTCTGCCCCCGGAGCGTCAGGCCGAAGTGGCCAAGCGAATTGCCATCATGGATACCACTTCGCCGGAGATCATTAAAGAGGTGGAGAATGTCCTGGAGCGCAAACTGTCCACCATCGGCCCTCAGGAGCTGGCCAGCGCCGGCGGCGTCAGATCGGTGGTTCAGATCCTCAATCTGGTCGACAGAGGCACGGAAAAAACCATCATGGAGGCGCTGGAGGTTCAGGATCCGGAATTGGCCGAACAGATCAAGAAACTGATGTTTGTGTTTGAAGATATAGTCACGATTGATGACCGTTCCATTCAGCGCTTTCTGCGCGATGTGGAATCCCAAGACCTGTCTATGGCGCTCAAAGGCAGCAGTACCGAGGTATCCCACAAAATTTTCAGCAATATGTCCACCCGGGCTGCTGATATGTTGAAAGAAGATATTGAATTTATGGGGCCGGTCCGCTTGAGAGACGTTGAAGAAGCGCAGCAGCGCATTGTCAATGTGATTCGTCGCCTTGAAGAAACCGGAGAAATAGTGGTGGCCCGCGGCGGAGGAGATGAAATCATTGTCTAACATTATCAAAGGCAGTGCATTGCAGCGCTCCAATCCCAGGCTGATTGAGCTGGCGGGGATAGGTCTGTTGGAAACCGCCCCTCCCCAGACCCATTCAGCGGAAAGGCCCCGGGAGGAAGACCGGGAGCAGTTTGAGTACTTGCGGTTGGAAAGCCAGAAAGTCTTGCAGGAAACCGAAGCCATGATCGTTGACCTCCTGGAAAAAGCCCGGGAGGAGTCCGGGGCCATTATGGCGGCGGCCCGGGATGAAGCGGAGATCATGCAGATACAGGCTTCTCAAGCCGCCCATGAAATGAAAGAAAAGGCTCTTAAAGACGGCTACCGGGACGGGCTGGAGCAGGCCAGGCTGGAGACGGCCGCTTTAAAGGCCCGGGCCGAAGAAGAAAGCCGCTCCCTGGTGGAGAATGCCCGGGCGCAGAAGCTGCAAACCATACGGGACTGCGAAGCCGATATTTTGCGCCTATCTATGGCGATCGCCAGAAAGGTGGTGGCGGCAGAGCTGGCGACCAACCCCGACGTTATCCTCGGCGTGATTCGCGACGCCACCGCTTTGCTGGACAGTCCCGACAATATAACCGTGCACGTTAATCCCGCTGAATTGGACCAGGTGCTGGAGGAGATCGGATCAGGGCTATACAGCGACGCCAATCAAGGGATGATCCAAGTCAAGGCAGTGGCCGATCATCGCATCAGTGCGGGCGGGTGTACGTTGGAAAGCGAAGTGGGGATGATCGATGCCCGCCTGGAGACCCGTCTGGATAATATGGAACAGCTCCTGCGGGAAGTGAGCGGCGATGATTGACCGGGCAGTTTTCACCAGACATCTGCAAACCGTCGACAAGGCCCAGTTGTGTCTGGTCAAGGGCAGGATATCACAGGCCATCGGCCTTACGCTGGAAGCGGTTGGCCCGCGCTTGAGCCTGGGTGAGTTGTGTTTCATCCGCAGCAATTATGCTAATCATCCCCTAACTTCTGCGGAAGTGGTGGGATTCAAAAATGACCGCATCCTGCTGATGCCGCTGGGCGAAGTGGAAGGGATCGGCCCGGGGAGTGAATTGATCGCCACCGGCAAAACCCTGCAGGTAAAAGTGGGTATGGACTTGCAGGGCCGGGTCTTGGACGGTCTGGGGCAGCCCATCGACGGTAAAGGCCGAATCAAGGCAGAAGCCACCTATCCGGTCATGAATCAGCCCCCCAACCCCATGGAGAGATCCCGCATCAAGGAAGTCCTGCCGGTGGGGGTCAGGGCCATTGACGGGCTGAATACGGTGGGGCGCGGGCAGCGGATTGGCATCTTTGCCGGCAGCGGGGTGGGAAAAAGCACCTTGATCGGCATGACAGCGAGAAATACGGCGGCTGACATCATCGTCATCGCCCTGATCGGGGAGCGCGGCCGCGAGGTCAGGGAATTTTTGGAGAAGGACCTGGGAACGGAAGGGCTGGCCCGATCCGTGGTAGTAGTGGCCACCTCCGATCAACCGGCCCTGGTGCGGCTGAAAGGAGCCTTCGTGGCTACCAGCATAGCTGAATATTTCCGCGACCAGGGCCTTGACGTGCTTTTATTGATGGATTCTTTGACCCGTTTTGCGCTGGCGCAGCGTGAAGTAGGCCTGGCCATCGGTGAGCCGCCGGCCACCCGGGGCTTTACCCCCTCGGTTTTCGCGCTGCTGCCCAAACTCCTGGAGCGGGCCGGAACCGCGGCCCGGGGCAGTATAACCGGACTTTACTCGGTCCTGGTGGAGGGCGATGATATCAATGAGCCCATCACCGACGCGGTGAGGGGCATTGTGGACGGGCATATTGTTTTGAGCAGAAACATCGCTGCGCAGAATATCTACCCGGCTATTGATATACTGCAGAGTATCAGCCGGGTCATGATCGACCTGGTCGACGACCAGCACATGCGGGTGGCCAATTATTTTCGCAGTGTTCTGGCCACTTACGAGGAGGCCCGGGACTTAATCGACATCGGGGCCTATAAGGAAGGCGCCAACCCGCGCATAGACCGGGCCATAACCGTCATTGAGCAATGCCAGACCTTTTTGCGCCAGGATATTCATGAAGAGGCCCTATTCCCGGATACTTATACGGCCTTGCAAAATATCGCCGACAGGCAGGGATAAATAATGAAAGCTTTTGATTTTAGGCTGCAAACCAAACTGGATATCTCCACACTGCAGAAGGACATTGCCCGTGAGAACCTGCAGGCCAGCCTGCAGGTGCGCGATGAAATCGCCCAAGAGCTCAACCAGCTGGCAGACCGGGTGCAGGCCATTGAGAGCAGCATCAGGGAAACAAGCGACCCGGCCCCGTTTTCTTACCTGCTGGCCCGCCGCCAGTATCTGCCGGTTTTGCACATGCGCAAAAATGAGGTGCAAAGCCATTTGCACGAAGCGGAATCCGTAGTGGACACCATGCGCGTCAAGCTGTTCGAGCAGGCCCGGGAAACCAGCACCCTGGAAAAGCTGAAGCAGCGTCAATTTGAAGAATACCGGAAAGAAGCGCAGCAGCAAGAGCAAAAGGTCATAGATGAACTGGCCGTGGCGGGTCATTTTCGGAAAAATCTCAACAAGGTGTAAAGCAGGAGTCTGTCAATGACGAATAGTTTAAAGACAGTTAAATTATTGGGCCTGGGCCTACTGGTCTTGGCGGCCCTGTCGGCCGGCTGGTATTTTTTGGTCGCCCTGGGGGTCTTGACGGCTCCGCCGGCCCTGCAGAATCTGCCCGGGATGAGTCCGGCTTCAGGCGGGGAGAAAACTCCGGATAAAGGCAGCCCTGCCGAGCTGGTACAGCTGGAACAGAACCTGGCGGAACAGCAAGCCGAGATCAACGAGCTACAGGCCAGCCTGTCGGCCGCTGAGACCGCCCTTATGCAGAGCCAGGACAGTGAAGCCCGCTTAAAGGAAGAGGTAGCCCGCTTGAACCAGGAGGTCCTCAACCTGAAATCCGGGGCCGCGGCCAAAACGGCGGCTTATAAAGATATGGCGCCTTATTTCGCCAATATGAAGGCTAAAGATGCCGCCGACATCCTGTCCCGTTTAAAAGATGATGATATTATCGGCATTCTCTCCGCTATGGAAAAAGAAACCGCAGCCGAGATTCTGCCTTTTATGAATCGTGACCGGGCCGCCGCCGTTGCCTCCAAGATGCTGGTGACGGAGCCGTAAGCGTCGGGTGTGGGCGTAAGGTGTTTCAAATAGCGGCCGAGACGCCTTATTCCGACCCCTGAATCTGAAGAAAGGAGGTGAAAGTATATTGCAATGCAGCGTAAACCAGGTAGTAGCGGCCAAAGCGGAGAAGCCCGCTCCATCCGCAAGGAACAAAAGCGAAGCGGCTTCCGCTCAGCTTAATGGGAAAAGAGCCTTTAAGCATCAGCTCATGAAAGCCCGATCCCATAGCGATAAGCCCCGGCACAAGGCCGCAGAACCCAGGGCTTCAGAGCCGCAAACCGCATCAAGTCCCGCTGAGGCAATGGCCGCTCCGCTCCCGGACGGGGAGAGCTTGTGCGCCGATGCCCTGACCGTCCCGGATTCAGCCCCGGAGACAATCAACCCGGATGCGGGCGGTGAAGTACAGCAACCGGCTGAGGCATTGCCGGTCTTGCCCGCGGAGACGCCCGGCAAGATACAGGGCCGTGATGCTCAGCAGTCCGGCGCAGCGGGTGCAAGCGGTGCGGCAACAGCCAGTTCCGGCCCGGTTCAGACCGCCGCCCCTCTGGAAGGCGAAGAGTTCCTGAACAATTCCGGCGGTGCGGAGGCTGAAAGCCATAAAAACAGCGCGGCCGGGCATGATGGCAGGGAAAGGTTCAAAATGATGCTATTAAGTCATAAGAACCAGGTCCTGCTCAAGCTGAAAGTGCATCAGGATGTAGCCGCCCCCCAGGAAACAGCGGAGAGCAACCCGGGGCAGGCCAGGAAACTGCTGGATTTCGAGAGCCGCCGCCTCAACGCGGCCCAGCTGCCGGAGGGCATTACAACCTCCGCCGGGCATGCCGCGGTTTCAACCGAAGCGGATGCGGATCCCTCCCTGTTGGTAAACACCCGGGAAACCCCGGGCGCAACCCGGGTAATTATCGGCGCCCCGGACAATTCCGGCAAGGCTCTTCACAACCCGGCCCAAACCCAGGAGCTGTTCGATCAGATCGTGGAGCGGGCCAAACTGATGGTAAAACTGAGCAGTTCGGAGATGAATATCGATCTGAAACCGGATTCGCTGGGGAAATTGTCCATCAAAGTGCTGGTTGAAGACGGACTGGTCACGGCCCGGTTTATCACCGACAACCATCAGGTCAAGCAAATGCTGGAGTCAAACCTTACTCATCTGCGCCAGAACCTGGAAAACCAGGGGCTGAAAGTAGACCGCACCGAGGTTGAAGTACAGGTCGGCAATCAACAGGATTTCAGCGGCATGAGCGACTGGAACCGGGACAATTGGGGCAATCAGCGCAATTTAGGCCATCGTTCCAACCTGGACGGGGAGGAAGCCCTGCCGTTGGAAATGGAGACTGCGGGTATAGCAGGCCCGGAGATTGAAGCTCTTTATGGATACTCTGCTGACGGTGAGATGAACATATTGGTTTAGGAGGTGATCAGATGACAGTAGAAGCTACTGCGGCCGCAGCCAATAACACGGCTCAAACCGCCGCTAAATCCAATAAATCCATTATGGATAAAGACGACTTCCTCAAACTGCTGGTTACGGAATTGCGCTATCAGAATCCGCTTCAGCCCATGGAGGACAAGGAATTTATCTCACAGATGGCCACGTTCAGCTCGCTTGAACAGATGCAGAATCTGAACAGCACCATGACCGGCCTGGCCGACACCATCAATAACCGCTGGCTGCCCAGCATGATGATGCAGCAAGCCGGACAGATGGTGGGACGGGAGGTGGCCTACCTCTATCTGGATGAGAACGAAGAGCTGCAAAGCACGGTTGGCATCGTGGACTCGGTGATTATGCGCCAGGGCACTCCTTATCTGGTGATTCAAGGCCAGGAGGTGAGCATGGAGGCGGTGATTGAACTGGGTGGTTCGGTGGTAGGCATGGAAACCGCTTATTACAGCCAGATCCTGGACAAACTGGATCAGCTGCTGAAACAGCTCGGAGTCGAAACGGAGGAATCCCATGATTGAGGGTCCATTATTCCCAACCCAACCCATACAGCCGCTGGGTAAGAAAAACGTTCAGCCCGGTCCGGGCAAGACCGGCTCTGCGGGGTTTGAAAAGCTGTTGGAAAAAGAGATCGGCCGCGGGCTGAAATTTTCCAAGCATGCCCAGGAACGCCTGCAGTCGCGCAACATCCAATTGTCCAAAGAGGATGTGGACCGGATCCAGAACGCGGTTACCCAGGCTCGCCAAAAGGGCTCCCGGGATTCCCTGATCATAATGGATCGTCTCGCTCTGGTGGTCAGCGTCAAGAATAATACCGTGATAACCGCGGTGGATGATCAGAGCATCAAACAAAACGTATTTACCAACATTGACAGTGCAGTCATCATTTAGGGCTGGACCTCTCAGGAAGCCCTGGATGCGGAGCGATGGAAGCATCCACAAGTAACGCTCTTTAAAGGAGGTCATGAAAAACATGATGCGATCAATGTATTCGGGCGTGTCCGGTTTGAAAAACCATCAGACCCGAATGGACATAATAGGCAACAATATCGCCAACGTCAATACGGTGGGTTATAAGAAGAGCCGGGTGGTGTTCAAAGAGGCCTTATATCAGACCATGCGCGGCGCCTCATTGGCCACCGACGCCCGGGGCGGCACCAACCCCATGTCTATCGGCCTGGGGATGACCATAAGCAGTATCGACCAGATCCATACCCCGGCTCCGGCAACTGTAACCAATAAGTCTACAGATATGGCTATCGATGGCAGCGGCTATTTCATGCTCAGCAACGGCGGGCAGATATATTACAGCCGGGCCGGGAACTTCGACTTTGACACCATGGGCTACCTGGTCAGCACCAGCAATGGTTACCGGGTGCAGGGCTGGGTGGCGGACGCCAATGGAATCATCGATACTGTCCAGGCCGCCCGGAATATCGATATTTCAGCCTTTAGAACCATTGCCCCCAAAGCCACCGAAAACGTGGTCTTCTCAGGCAATTTAAATTCCACCCTCACCATTCCGCAAATCGCGGGCAGTGACATCGACCCCGCCGACGGCGGGCAGCACCCTGCAGCCGATAATGCGGTCATAACCTCGAAAACGGTTTACGATTCACTGGGGAATGAAGTGACTTTATATTTCAGGTTCTTCAAGCATGAGGTTGAGAGCGGTCCGCCCCCGGTAAGCGACTGGGCCTGTGATATATCGCTGGATCCGGAATTTGAGAATATGGAAGCTTACGATGATGCCGCCGATTTCGAAGCCCTGGACATTGCTGCCGGAGAGAGCCCTGCCGGCGGTACCCGCATGCTGCGCGTCTACAACCTGCAGTTTGACGAAGGCGGGGCTATCATCCTGCCTGAAGCCGCCCAACTGCAATTGACTGTGGACCGCTCCCAGGAGGGGGCCAATGACCTGGTGCTGGACATCGATTTCGGCGGTTTGACTCAATTCAACACCAAATCGTCCGCCTGGGTCGAACACCAGGACGGATATTCCATGGGCAGCCTGTCGAGCTATAGTGTCGGCATTGACGGCACCATACAGGGAGTCTATGACAACGGAGCCATCATGAACCTGGCCCGGGTGGCCCTGGCCAATTTCCAGAACCCCTCCGGACTGCTGCAGATGGGAAGCAACCTCTACCAGCAATCCAGTAACTCCGGGGACCCCTCTATCGGCGGGCCCGGTAGTCAGGGCATGGGCGCCATTCTGCCCAGCAGTCTGGAAATGTCCAATGTCGACCTATCGGAGGAGTTCACCGATATGATCATCACCCAGAGGGGTTTTCAGGCTAATTCCCGGGTGATAACCACCTCGGATGAGATGCTGCAAGAATTGGTCAATCTGAAGAGATAAGCCGCGGCTCCGGGGGCCAGGCCCCCGGAGCATATGACCAGAGGTGAGAAATGATATATTTAACCCGTTTAAACGGTGAAGTACTGTTGGTCAATATAGACCTTATCGAGTTGATGGAAGAGACGCCGGATACGGTCGTTACCTTAACCACCGGCCGCAAGCTGGTGGTCAAAGAAAGCGTCCGGCACATATCCGCCCAGATCATCAAGATAAAGCGCGCCATTTTCACTACATTAAAGAAATAGAACGGGCAAGGAGGAATTGCGATGGCGGAGGAAAACGGCCTGGAGAAAAAGGCCAAAACCGGGTTTGACGGCAAAATTATCATAATCGGGATGGTGTTTTTTCTAGTGGCGGTGGGCGCTTCCTATTTGATCATGGACCGCCTCCTGGCTCCGCTTATGCCGCCCAAGGCTGATAGCGCTGAAGTGAAAGTGGGAGCTTTGCTGTCGGTGGGAGAGTTCACCACCAATATCAATGACGTCAACGGAACCCGGTTTTTGAAGGTAGAGGTCACCATCGAGACCGACGAAAAGAAAAAAGAGGATGTCAATAAGAATATGGCGGTGATCAAAGATACCATTCTCAACACTTTTGCGGGCAAAACCGTGGCCGATCTGGATATCCGCAACCGCGACAATCTCAAAGCCGAGATAACCAGGCAGCTCAATGCCAAGCTGGGAGCCGAGGTAATAAGGAATGTGTATTTTACCAAATTCATCATGCAATAGCTGGAGCAGGCCTAAGGGGAGGGTCTTTTGTGAGTGAAGTTCTGTCGCAAAACGAAATTGACGCTTTGCTTTCAGCCTTGAGCAACGGGGCGGTCAATGCGGAGGAATTGAAAGAAGAGCAAAACCGTAAGCGCATCCGGGTTTATGACTTTCGCAGGCCCAGCAAATTCTCCAAGGATCAGATCCACACCCTGCAGGTCATTTACGATAACTACGCGCGCTCCCTGGGCACCTATTTATCGGCTCAACTGCGCACCCCGGTGCAGCTTGAGGTGCTGTCAGTGGAACAGTTGAGTTATGAAGAATTTATCCGTTCCATTCCCAACCCGACCATATTAAATATTTTTTCACTATATCCCCTGGAAGGCAATGCCATCATGGAGATCAATCCCAACCTGGGCTTTGCCTTCTTAGACCGCCTCCTGGGCGGACCGGGCAGCACCCTTCCCAAGGTCAGAGGTTTGACCGAAATCGAGCAGAGCGTTATAGAACGCATTGTTCAACGCATGTTGGATTATTTTGAAGAACCCTGGGGAGGGATCATCGAGCTGCGTCCATCCCTGGAAAGAATGGAAACCAACCCCCAGTTTACGCAGCTGGTGTCTCCGGCGGAAATAATGATGATGGTTTCCCTGGAAGCCCGTATGGGAAATGTGATGGGCATGATCAACATCTGCATACCATTTCTGGTTTTGGAACCTATTATGGATCGCTTGAGTGTGCATTATTACTACTCCACCAGCACCAAATCCAGAAGCCCGGAGAATGTCGCTGCCATTCAACAAAAGCTGGAAAACACTTTCATTCCCGTTAAAGTGGTCCTGGGGAGAACCACCATCACAGTAGGGGATCTGTTGGAACTGGGTATAGGCGACGTGATCTCCCTGGAGCGCAATATCAAAGAACCTCTGGAAGTGGCGATTGGCCAAAAAACCAAATTCCTGGCCAAACCCGGCATCTATGAAAGTCGTAACGCAGTGCAAGTTTCCCAGGTGATGAAGGAGGGAAATGACGATGAATAACGGAATTCTGTCCCAGCAGGAAATCGATGCTCTCCTGGCGGGCGGGAATAAAAAAAGCGGCCAGAATACGGCCGAATTGATCACAGAATTTGAACGCGACACTTTGGGGGAAATCGGCAATATCTCCATGGGCACCTCAGCGACTATACTGTCGACTCTGCTGCACCGCAAGGTAGCCATCACCACCCCCGAGGTTAAAGTAATCAGCCGCGAGCAATTGCGCTCTGATTTCCCCATGCCTTATGTGATCGTGGAAGTGCAGTACCGCGAAGGTCTGCACGGCGCCAACGTGTTTGTGGTTAAAACCGAGGATGCCGGTATGATCGCCGATCTCATGATGGGCATGGAACCCCGCGCGGGGCGCAGCAGTCTCAGTGAAATCGAGTTAAGCGCGGTTGGAGAGGCTATGAACCAGATGATGGGTTCAGCCACTACCAGCCTGTCCACCATGTTCAACACCCGTATTGATATTTCCCCGCCCTTGCTGACGGTGGTCAACCTGGGGGAAGAAAAACTGGGTTTACACAGCATGTTTGAGGAACTGGTTACCATCAAATTCCAGATGAAGATAGAAAACCTTCTGGAAAGTGAGATCATGCAGATCACCCCCATCGAAGCGGTCAAACATATGATGGAAATGCTGACCGGTGACAGCTGCCCGTCAGAATCTCAGCAAACGGACAGTTCATTGCCAGAGCCGGAGACGGATGATCATTTTGAACAGCTGGAAGCCGCACTGGCCCGGGACAGTCTGGGGACTGACCGCCCGGCCGGTCCTGAGACGGCGTTTGCGGCTGAACCGCCCCCGCCGAAGCCAACCCCGGCATCCCTGACGGTGCAGCCGGTACAGTTTGCTTCTCTGCACGAATTTCCTCTGGGTTCCATGCCCCAGAACATCGGCCTTATCATGGATGTTCCCCTGGATGTATCGGTGGAGCTGGGCAAGGCCCGCAAGACCATCAAAGAGGTTCTGGAACTGCAGCAGGGGTCTATCATTCAGCTTGACAAAATGGCCGGGGAACCGGTTGACTTGCTTGTCAATGGCAAGCTCATCGCCAGGGGCGAGGTGGTGGTCATTGATGAAAACTATGGGATCAGAATAACCGCGATCATTAGTCCCATTGACCGGGTTAATAAACTTCAATAACAGGCGAGGAGGCTCACTATGTCAAAAAACGTGTTGATTGTGGACGATGCCGCTTTTATGAGGATGATGATCAAAGACATCCTGACCAAGAACGGCTATGCGGTAATCGGGGAGGCGGAAAACGGGATAACCGCCCTGGAGAAATACAAAGATCTTAAGCCCGATCTGGTCACTATGGACATCACCATGCCGGAGATGGACGGCATTGCCGCGGTAAAAATGATCAGAGCCTTTGATTCCCAAGCCCGTATTATCATGTGCAGCGCTATGGGGCAGCAGGCCATGGTGATCGATGCCATTCAGGCCGGGGCCATTGATTTTATCGTCAAACCCTTTCAGCCCGAACGAGTGCTGGAAGCGGTGGGCAAGGCTTTTAACCAGTGATGCTAAGGCTTAAAACCGGAAAAAACGCAGGCCGGTGCCTATTGATCATTTTGCTGGCCCTGTCTTTCCTACAGCTGTCAGCTCCTATTACCGGGGCGGTAGACGACATCGGGGCCGTGCAGGAGGAACTTGACAAGGGGCAGGAAAATGCCCCGCAGCAGAATAACCTGTGGTGGGAATTCGTCAAACTGGTGTTTTTCCTTCTGCTTTTGATCGCCGCCTCGGGCTGGGTGATCCGTTATCTGGGCCAAAACGCCAGGGCGCGATCGCAGGGCGTTTACGTCCATATCGTGGACGAAGTCATCCTGGGCCAGAACCGGGGCATAGCACTCTGCGAAGTGGGGGGCAAGCTCTACGCTCTGGGTATCACCGAACACCACATCAACCTGTTGTTTGAGACTGACAATGCCAAGCTGCTGGAAGAGATCAGTCAGGAGCCTCTGTCAGACCGTCAAACCCAGCCGGGACCGTTGGCGAAGATATTGGGACAGACTTTGCCCCCCGGAAGCCGCCCGGGGAGTTCCAATAATCAGTTCAGCCAGTTGATGGCCGAACAGGCGCGCCGTTTACAGGATATGATTTCCAACCACGCCGAGAAGGGATCCAAGTGAAAAGCAGTGATGATTGTGAGTAACAGGACCAGAAAATTATTATATGCCTCAGCGGCGGTGAGTCTGGCAGCCGCCCTTGTGATGTGGTTCGCCCAGCCGGCGCTGGCCGAGCCCATACAGCTGCCTGATATCGACCTGCAGATCGGCGGGGGGGATCCGGCCGACCCGCAGGGATTATCATCGGCCCTGCAGCTGGTTATGCTTTTGACCGTGCTTTCTCTGGCTCCGGCCATATTGATCATGCTGACCTCCTTTACCCGCATCATAGTGGTATTGTCCTTTGTGCGCAGTTCGCTGGCCACGCAGCAGATGCCGCCCAATCAGATCCTGATTGGCCTGGCTTTATTTTTGACCTTTTTTGTGATGGCTCCGGTATTGCAGGAGGTTAACAACAATGCCCTGCAGCCCTTCATGAAAGGGGAGATTGACCAGCAGACCGCCTTCACCCAGGGTATGGATCCACTGCGCAGCTTTATGTTTAAACAGACCCGGGAAAAGGACCTGGCTCTGTTTGTCAGCCTTTCCCAAATGGAGCGGCCCCGCAATTTCAGCGATATACCCAATTATGTCCTGATTCCGTCCTTTATCATCAGTGAATTGAAAACCGCTTTCCAGATCGGCTTCATTATTTTTATACCTTTTCTGGTGATCGATATGGTGGTTGCCAGCGCTTTGATGTCTATGGGCATGATGATGCTGCCCCCGATGATGATCTCCCTGCCCTTTAAGATATTGCTGTTCATCCTGGTTGACGGGTGGGATCTGGTGATTCAGTCACTGGTATTGAGTTTCAAATAAATGGGAGGTCCTTAAAAAGTGTACGAAGACATTGTACTGGGGATTGCCAATGAAGCTGTGTTGACCGTCTTGCTTATATCAGCACCCATTCTCGGCGCAGCCTTATTGACCGGTTTATTAATCAGCATACTGCAGGCTACCACCCAGATTCAGGAAATGACCCTGGTGTTTGTGCCTAAAATTGTAGTGGTCTTGCTGGTGGTGCTCATCTTCGGCCCCTGGATGCTCAATATTCTGGTGAGTTTCACCCATAATTTGCTGACGGCCATTCCCCAGATGGTGACCATCTAGAAAGAGGGGTTCTATGGGATTTACCGCCCTTGGCTTTCTCCTGGTTCTGGCCAGAATATCCGGCTTGTTTCTGAGCGCTCCCATCTTCAGCAGCAGGCAAATGCCGGGGCAGGTTAAAATTCTCCTGGTCCTGGCCCTGGCCGGCATGATGGCCTACTTTCTACCCGTTGCCTCCGGGGTGGAGATCGCCAACCCGCTGTATATGATGGCGGCGGTGGTCCTGGAGATCCTGGTGGGCTATACAATTGGCCTGGTTGCTTATATGCTCTTTGCCGGAATCCAAACCGCCGGCCAATTGATGGATATGCAGATGGGCTTTGCCATTGTCAATGTAATTGATCCCCAATCGGGAATGCAGATTCCCCTGATGGGCAACCTGACCCAGACCGTAGCCCTGTTGTTCTATCTGGCGGTCAATGGCCACCACTATCTGCTGCAGGCAGTGGCCCAGAGTTACCAGGTGATCCCGGTTTTGGGACTGAAACTGGGCAGCGGATTCTATCAAAGCCTGTTTTCCATCGGTGCGGAAATGTTTGTGATCGCCTTGAAAGTGGCCGCGCCTCTGGTGGTGGCCATACTCATCACTGATGTGGCCATGGGATTCATCGCCCGGACCGTGCCGCAGATGAATGTATTCATCGTGGGGCTGCCCTTAAAGATCCTGATCGGGCTGGGCTGTTTGCTGGTGATGCTGCCGGTATATCTGTGGGTATTTGACCTGCTTTTCTCCAGGTTTTTCGGCTATATTGACGGAATCATGGCTTTGATGAGGTAACTGACATGGATGAACGGCTTGCCGGGTATCGCTTTAACCTCCAGCTTTTTGCAGAAGATCAGGGCAGCGGGGAAAGGACGGAACCGGCCACCCCCAAAAAAAGGGAAGAGGCCCGGCAAAAAGGCCAGGTATTCAAGAGCAGCGACCTGAATGCGGCAGTCATCCTGGCGGTAGGAACGGTGGTTACCTTCGCCACTCTGCCTCATATGGTCTCCACCTTGCAACACTTTACCGCCACCTATCTGCTGGACCGGGGCTGGTATGAGTTTACCCCGGAGTATGCCCGGTTCCTGCTGGGAGAAGTGGTGCTGGTCCTGGCCCGGTTATGTTTGCCCATAATGGGAGCTACCTTTTTAGCGGCCCTGCTGGTTTCTTATATGCAGGTGGGATTCGTGTTCAGCGCTGAACCCTTATCTCCCAAGCCGGATCGCATCAACCCTTTGTCCGGATTCAAGCGCATCTTCTCCAAACGCGCCCTGGTGGAATTCGGCAAGTCGATGGCCAAGGTGGTTATCGTAGGCTGGATCGTATATACCACCATCAAGACGCAGTTTGACCTGTTTCCGCGTTTTGTGGATATGGACCCCCTGGCCATAGTGAAAATGCTCAGCAATATGATATTTGAGTTGGCTTTAAAAGTCGGCCTGGTGCTTATAATTATCGGGGTTATGGATTATTTCTACCAGTGGTATGAGTACGAACAGTCCTTGAAAATGAGCAAATATGACATCCGGCAGGAATACAAACAGAGCGAGGGCGATCCTCAGCTCAAGGCCCGGCAGAAGCAGATTCAGCGCGAATACGCCATGCGCCGGATGATGGCCGAGGTCCCT